>CBFHCJ010000019.1:0-25843 GCA_965654005.1 uncultured Streptomyces sp.
TGGCCTGAACGCGGAGGCCACGAAGTTCGACGAGAAGCTGGCGACCCGTAAGGCACGGATGGCGGCGCGGGCCGGAGCGTAGTCGCCCGGAGCCTGCCGGGCCGGAGACGTTCGTGGGCCTGAGACGCTGAAGTCCCGTGGGCGGCCGGGCCGTTGCCCGGGCACCGAAGCGAACGCCGACAGACCCTCGGGTGTGCAAGCGGGAGTGGGACCTGGGCGACGGCACGATGCTGATGGAGGCCGGACACCACTGAGACCTGGTGAGCGTCCCCCATCAGCTCGGTCTGCTCGCCGTGGACGTCCTGTGCTACAAGCCCGCCCGAAGGGCATGCTCGAACGCCCCCTCGGCGCCGTGCCTTCTACGAAGCGCCGCAGGGGCACCGCCTCCTATGCGGCTTCGTAGTGGTGCGCGTCGGCGCCGCGCCACTTCACCCACGCCGGATCGTCGAGCAGGTCCTCGGCGTCGGGCAGGCCGGCCCGGCCGAGGAACTCGATCACGTCCTCGTCGGAGAACGCCATCCCCAGGCTCTCCCCGCGCGCGGTCACCCGACGGCCGCCGGTGCCCGACGGCGGATGAACGATGACAGGAGCCCGTTCGAACATGTCTCCAGCATCGTCCGGGGCGCCTGAGCGCGCATCCGGACGGCAGCACGGACCACGACCGACGCTCGTAGCGGACGCGCTCCGTCAGACCAGCGTCGCGCGGCTCGTCGTCGTACGGATCCAGGGTCGGCCGACGCTCACCCGTTCCCCTCCCCTCGCCGCAGACGCATCCGTTCTTTCTCGGACAGACCGCCCCACACGCCGAACCGCTCGTCGTTGTCGAGCGCGTACTCGAGACACGCGGAGCGGCTCCGGCACAGCCCGCAGATACGCTTCGCCTCCCGCACCGAGCTGCCCGGCTCGGGGAAGAAGAAATCGGCCCCCGTCTGCGCACACAGCGCCTGCTGTCGCCAGGCGATGTCGGACGCGGTGATCGCTTCGATGTGCATGGCCGAGAGCGTGCCGTGCGGCGAAAAACGTTCGATCAACGCGGGATCAACGGCTCGCCCGGCGACCTGGTACGGGCCCTTGAATAAAGCCTGAGGATGTCCTCACCCGGCGGAGCGACGCACGGCGGCGCGCGGGGAATGCCACCACGAAAACGTGATGCAGCGATCACCGACCGTTACTCGGGCGTGTCGCGTCACTCCGGCGGCGCTTGTCAGTGGGCGGTGGAAGACTCGGCTGTACAGGCAACGGGACCCCTCAGAGGAGGGCAGACATGCTCACCACCCGTTTCGTCAACGGCGCTCCGAACTGGCTGGATGTCGGCACCCCCGACATCGACGGCGCCATCTCCTTCTACGGCGGTCTCTTCGGCTGGCAGTTCCAGTCCGCGGGACCCGACGCCGGGGGCTACGGCTTCTTCCAGCTCTCCGGCAGAACCGCCGCCGGCGCCATGCAGACCACGCCTGAGCAGGGACCGCCGGCCTGGACCGTCTACTTCCAGAGCCCCGGCGCCGAGGCCACCTCGAAGACCGCCGAGCAGGCCGGTGGAAGCGTGTTCTTCCAGCCCATGGACGTCATGGGTGAGGGCCATATGGCTGTCCTGGGTGACCCGGCGGGCGCACCGTTCGGCATCTGGCAGCCGGGCCGGACCAAGGGCGTCGACGTGGCCGGTGACCCCGGCTCGCTGTGCTGGGTCGAGCTGTACACGCCGGACATCGCCCGCGCCGCCGCGTTCTACGACCAGGTGCTCGGCTGGGAGACCGAGGGCGTGCCCTTCCCCGGCGGCACGTACACCTGCGTCACCCCCGCGGGCGCCGGTCAGGACGCCATGTTCGGCGGCCTCATCCCACTGGCCGACGATCCCACGGAAGCGGAGTCCGGCGCGTACTGGCTGCCGTACTTCGAGGTCACGGACGCGGACGCCACCGTGAGCAAGGCGCAGCAACTCGGCGGCACCGTCCGGATGCCCGCGACGGACCTGGAGGGCGTGGGCCGCATCGCCAAGCTCGCCGACCCGTACGGGGCGCGGTTCGCGGTGATCAAGAGCGCACCGCAGCAGCCGTAGGAGGGCTGACGCCCTTCGGCCACGGCCCGACATCGCTACCCTCTAGTGCTTATGTGCGACATACCGGGGAATCGTTCCGTCCGGCCTCTTCACCAGGAACAGCCCGGCCATCCCCTTGTCGGCGTGGTGCTGCACGTGGCAGTGGTACATCCACGCACCCGCCCCGCCGTCCTCGCCTGCGATCACCTGGAAGCCGAAAGCGTCACCCGGGCCCACGATCTTGTTGTCGATGACCCGGCTCGGGTCGTCGGGCCCGGCGAGCGTTCCCGTGCGGTTGTCCGCCCAGGTGTGACCGTGCAGGTGGAACGTGTGGTAGGCGTCGCCGTGTGTGATCACCACGAACTCGACGCGGTCCCCGACCGTCGCCTCGAAATCGGGTCCGTGCCCCCGTCGGTTGTTGATCATCGTTTCGTTGAACACGATCGTGTGGGTGGCGTCGGGGAGCACATCACCGGCACGGCGTACGATCACCGGCCCGTAGAGGCCCTTGCGGATACCCTCCGTACCGTGTTCGGAGCCGAGGACGTGGTCGTGGTAGTGCCAGTAACCCGCGCTGCCCTCCCGCCAGGTGCCGTCCTCACGGCGGCCGGGAACATGCGTGCGCCAGGTGTAGGTGCGCGTGTCGCCGGGCTCCACGCCGCCCCCGGTCGACGTCGTTCCGTCGTCGCGGATCTTGTAGTCCAGACCGTGGACGTGCAGGCTCGCCGGGACGTCCATGGTGTTCTCGAACTCGATGTGCAGGGTGTCGCCCTCGGTGAGCTCGATCAGTGGACCGGGGATGCTCGCCTCCCCTTTCTCGAAGCCGTAGCCCATCTGCTTGTCGTCGAGCCTCTTGGCGTACAGCTTGATGTGCTTCACCGCGCCCCCGGCGGGCGCGGTCCTGACCGAACCCCGGGCACGGGCGGCCTCCGGGGCCATCGAAAGCGATGTCGCAACGGCCGCACCGCCCAGCAGCATCCGCCGGTTGAAGCCACGTCTGTCCATGCCGAACTCTCCATCCGTACGAATTCACGGAGACGAGCCGCCGGAAGGAACGAGAGGGACGGTAGCGGCCCGCCCAGAGCCTATCCACCTAAGGTCATATTTCGTGGTATTTCGGTCATGCGACCTCTGGTGGACGCCTGTTGTCAGTGGCGTGCTGCATGCTGTGATGAGTGGCTCGCCAAGCTCCGCCGGCGCAATCGCGCACGACTACCGGGAGATGAAGCAGGCCCTGGGCCTGGCCCATTTCGAGGGCCGAACCTGGGGCGGCTGGCACCACCACGTCACCCTTGTCTCTGTCGCGCATGCCTTCTGCACCCTGCAACGACTGGCCCGGGCCCCAAAAGACGCGGCGCCGACCTGACCCTCTACCAGGTCGTCCGCGAGCTGCAGACACTACTCGCGGCCTGGGCCGGCGCCTGTCCGACCTGCCACCGCGACATACCAGCACCAATACGGACCTGACCAAGCCCTACCAGGTCCTGTCCGTCCCCCCGGGATTCGCCGGCTTCCCGTCCCGCCTGGCCCGGCTCGGCTGCACCCGCTTGGGTTCGCCCGGCATCTTCGGGTACTCCGGCGGATACGGCAGGTCTCCGAGGCCATGGTCGTGTTCGTCACGGCGGGCGAGTTCGAGGAGAGCGTCGAGGGAGAAGGCGTGGTCGTCCATGTCCGCGTGCACATCGCCGAGTTCGGCGTAGCGCCTGGGCATGGTCCCCAGGTCGAAGTCGTCGGGCACCGCCTCGTCGACTTCGTCCCAGCGCAGCGGCGCGGAAACCGGGGCGTGCGGCTTGGGGCGTACGGAGTAGGCGGAGGCGACGGTGCGATCGCGGGCGGTCTGGTTGTAGTCCAGGAAGATCTTGCGGCCCCGCTCCTCCTTCCACCAGGCGATGGTCACATGCTCGGGCATACGGCGCTCCAGTTCGCGCCCGACGGCGATCGCGGCGCGGCGCACCTGGGTGAAGGTCCAGCGCGGCTGGATGGGCACGAAGACATGCAGCCCCCGGCCGCCGGAGGTCTTGGGCCAGCCGCGCAGGTCGCCGAACTCGTCGAGGAGGGCCCGCAGTTCATGGGCGGCGCGCACCGCGTCGGCGTAGTCGGTGCCGGGTTGCGGGTCGAGGTCGATGCGCAGCTCGTCGGGGCGGTCGACGTCGTCGCGGCGCACCGGCCACGGATGGAAGGTGAGCGTGCCGTACTGCGCGGCCCATACGACGGCGGCGACCTCGGTGGGACACATCTCGTCGGCGCTGCGACCGCTGGGGAAGGTGATGTGCGCGGTGGGGATCCAGTCGGGCATGCCCTTGGGGGCCCGCTTCTGGAAGAAGGACTCGCCGGTGACGCCGTCCGGGTAGCGCTCCAGGGTGGTGGGCCGGTTACGCAGGGCGCGCAGGATGCCGGGGCCGACGGCCAGGTAGTACTGCGCGAGGTCGAGCTTGGTGAAGCCGCGCTCCGGGAAGAAGATCTTGCCTGGGCTGGACAGCCTTACAGTCCTGCCCGCCACCTCCAGCTCCACCGCATCACCCATGCGAGCCACGGTAGGCGCGGCACACAGTCCTCGCACACCGGGCGAATCACTCCGCATGGTCGCAGAATCAGAGGTATGGAGCTGCCGGTGATGCCCCCCGTGAAGCCGATGCTCGCCAAGCCCGTCGCGAAGATCCCGCCGGACATGCAGTACGAGGCGAAGTGGGACGGCTTCCGGGCGATCGTCTTCCGCGACGGCGGCGAGGTCGAGTTGGGCAGCCGTACCGGAAAGCCGCTGACCAGGTACTTTCCCGAGCTGGCGGAGGCGCTGCGGGAGCGGTTGCCTGAGCGGTGTGTGGTGGATGGCGAGATTGTGATCGCCCGGGAGGGGCGCCTGGACTTCGACGCGCTGACGGAACGGATCCATCCGGCGGACTCACGGGTGCGGATGCTCGCGCAGAAGACCCCGGCGTCGTTCGTGGCCTTCGATCTGCTGGCGCTGGACGACACGTCGCTGCTCGACGTCCCGCTGAGCGACCGGCGCGCCCTGCTGGAGCGGGCGCTGAGCGCAGTGACGCCGCCCGTCCATCTGGCGCCGGCGACGAGGGACCGTGCGGTGGCGGAGCGGTGGTTCGAGCAGTACGAGGGCGCGGGCCTGGACGGAGTGATCGCCAAACCGCTCTCCCTGCCCTACCGTCCCGACGAACGGGTGATGTTCAAGGTCAAGCACGAGCGCACGGCGGACGTCGTGGTCGCGGGCTACCGCTTCCACAAGAGCGGCCCGGTCGTAGGTTCGCTGCTGCTCGGACTCTACGACGACCGGGGCGCCCTCCAGCACGTCGGAGTGTCCGCCGCGTTCCCCATGAAGCGGCGCGCGGAACTCGTGCGGGAGCTGGAGCCGCTGCGGATGGAGGACGTGGCGGGGCATCCGTGGGCGGCCTGGGCGGACGAGGTGGCGCACGAGACGGCCCGGCTGCCGGGCGCGCCGAGCCGCTGGTCGGGGAAGAAGGACCTGTCCTGGGTGCCGCTGCGGCCCGAGCGGGTGGCGGAGGTGGCGTACGACCACATGGAGAACGGGGCGCGCTTCCGGCACACCGCGCGTTTCCGCCGCTGGCGCCCGGACCGCACTCCAGAGAGTTGTACGTACGCTCAACTGGAGGAGCCGGTGCGCTACGACCTCGGGGAGATCCTCGGTACTCCGGGCTGACCGGAGCCGGAACGGGTATGGCCACCGATGAACCGATGAACGCACCATGGGTGACGGGGGACTCGGTGGACACGGTGGGCATACGACAGGCCGCGCCCAGACGGCGCGGTGCGCCCACGGCGGCGCGGTCGGCCGTCGCCCTGACCGCCTTCTGGGATGCCGAAGCAGCGCTTCGGGCGGCGGCACGGCCGACGACGGGCGGAGCGCGTCGCCGGGGCAGTCGCACCTACGTCCGGCGGCCCAGCCGGCGTTCGAGCGCCGCGCCCGCGTCCCGGCGGGCGGCGGCGAGTGCCCGGCGGGTCTCCTCGGCCGCTCCGTGTCCCAGGGCCGCCGCGATCGCCTCCCAGGCGACGCCTCCCTCGAGGAGCCCCTCCACGGCGGCGCCGACGGCGACCCCCGCCTCACGGCGGGCCCGGTCGAGTTCGGTGAGCGTGCGCAGCAGGTCCGGCGCCGTCACGGCGTCCGTGAGTCCGCTCTGCGCCGCGTGCCGCGCCTGGTCGGCGATGACCCACCAGTCGGCGGACGTGTGCGGGGAACGGGTGGCGAGGCTCCGGTCCACGGTGGTGCTGCCTTCCTTCGCGGGTACCTATATGGGGCGCTGCGGACGTCGCCAGCCTAGGCCGGTGCAACCGTGGACCGGTGCTTTCGGTCCGCCGAACGGACCAACCCGCGGGGGTCGGCTCACCCTTCGAACGACAGTCCCGCCCGCACCGGCTCGCACGGTGCTTCCGCTCGGGTGCGCCGAGCGGACGTCGTCAGGCCTTGGTCGCCGCAAGGGGAGCCGCCGGGTTGCGCAGGCCCTCGGCTGCCTCGCAGACGCGCTGGATGAGACCGAAGAAGAGGGTCTGCTCCTCGGCGGAGAGGGGAGCCAGGAAGACCTGGTTCATCCGTGCCGTACGCACCGTCAGCTTGCGGTGCGTGCGTATGCCGTCGTCCGTGAGGCGCAGCAGGAAGCGGCGGCCGTCCTGGGGATCACGGACCTTGTCGAGAAGGCCCCGACGGTCCAGCCGGCTGATCACCTCCGCGATGGTGGACCGGTCGAGGCCGACGCGCTCGCCCACGGTGCGCTGGTCGAGCCCCGGCTCGGCGACGAGCGTGTTCAGGACCGCGAACTGCGGCGAGGTGATCTCCTCGGAGACCATCGTGTTCCACAGCAGGTAGTGCGCCTGCTGCAGCCGCCGGGCCAGGTGCCCGGGGTGGCTGGAGAGGTCCACCGCGGCCATGAGCGCTCCCGTCGTCGTATTCGTTGGTGCACTGAATGATACCGGGTCGACGACGACGCTGCCTGCGGGTCCGCATGCCGTCCGTCTCGATATCATCCCAGGTCTTGACGCTATGACGGTCCCAGTGGCAGCGTGATGGCAATCTCGCCGAAAATACTCAGTGCCCTGATTAATTGTGTGGTCGGGACGCTTGGAAGAGATGGGGCTTCACGGATGGACAAGGTGGTCGCCACGGCCTTGAAGGCGGTGGCCGATGTACCGGACGGCGCGTCGCTGGCGGTGGGCGGGTTCGGACTGAGCGGTGTGCCGAACGTGCTGATCCAGGCGCTGTACGAACGCGGAGTCGACGCTCTGAGCGTGGTGTCCAACAACTGCGGGGCGATGGAGTCCGGCCTTGCGGTGCTGCTGGCGGCCGGGCGGATCGCACGGGTGACCGGTTCCTACATCGGGGCGAACAAGGAGTTCGCCCGCCAGTATCTGGCCGGGGAGCTGGAGGTGGAGATGATCCCGCAGGGCACGCTGGCCGAGCGGCTGCGCGCCGGCGGAGCCGGTATCCCCGCCTTCTACACCCCCGCGGGCGTCGGCACGCAGGTCGCCGAGGGCGGGTTGCCCTGGCGCTACGACGGCTCCGGCGGCGTCGCGCTGGCCTCGCCGCCCAAGGAGGTGCGCGCGTTCGACGGCGTGGAGTACGTACTGGAGCGCGGTATCCGCACCGACTTCGCGCTGGTCCGGGCGGCGAAGGGGGACCGGCACGGCAACCTCGTCTTCAACAAGTCCTCCCGCAACTTCAACCCGCTCGCGGCGATGGCGGGCAAGGTGACCATCGCCGAGGTGGAGGAGCTGGTGGAGCCCGGCGCCATCGACCCGGACGCCGTGCACGTACCCGGCATCTTCGTGCAGCGGGTCGTCGCCCTGACCCCCGAGCAGGCGGCCGACAAGAAGATCGAGCAGCGGACGGTGAGCATCTGATGGCCTGGACACGTGAGGAGATGGCCGCCCGGGCCGCACGCGAACTCGAGGACGGCCAGTACGTCAACCTCGGCATCGGGCTGCCGACGCTGATCCCCAACTACCTCCCCGACGACGTCGAGGTCGTGCTGGAGTCGGAGAACGGGATCCTGGGCACCGGCCCGTATCCGACCGAGGAGCAGGTGGACCCGGATCTGATCAACGCCGGGAAGGAGACCGTGACCGTCCTGCCCGGTGCCTCCTTCTTCGACTCCGCGCTGTCGTTCTCGATGATCCGCGGCGGCCACATCGACGTCGCCGTTCTGGGCGCCATGCAGGTCTCGGAGCAGGGCGACCTGGCGAACTGGGCGATCCCGGGGAAGATGATCACGGGGATCGGCGGGGCGATGGACCTGGTCCACGGCGCCCGTACCGTCATCGTCGTCATGACCCATGTGGCCAAGGACGGCAGCCCCAAGATCCTCGAGGAGTGCGCGCTCCCGCTGACCGGCAAGCAGTGCGTGAACCGGATCATCACCGACCTCGGCGTCCTCGACGTCACGGAGGACGGCCTGGTGCTGGTCGAGACCGCACCCGGCGTCACGGCCGAGGACATCACAGCCAAGACCGCCGCAAAGGTGCGTATCCGCGAGGAGAGCCCGTCATGAGGGACGTGTACATCGTCGACGCCGTGCGTACGCCGATCGGGCGTTACAACGGCGGCCTCGCCTCCGTCCGGCCCGATGACCTGGCCGCTCACGCCATCCGTGAACTCCTGGCGCGCACCCCCGACCTGGACCCGGCACGGATCGAGGACGTCTGTTTCGGCAACGCCAACGGCGCCGGTGAGGAGAACCGCAACGTCGCCCGCATGGCCGCCCTCCTCGCCGGCCTGCCCACCTCCGTGCCCGGCGTGACCGTCAACCGGCTGTGCGCCTCCGGCCTGGAAGCCGTCATCCAGGCCGCCCGCGCCATCGCCGTCGGGGACGCTTCCATCGCCCTCGCGGGCGGCGTGGAGTCGATGACCCGCGCCCCGTACGTGCTCCCCAAGTCCGACAAACCCTTCCCCGCCGCCCACACCGAGCTGTACTCCACCACCCTGGGCTGGCGCATGGTCAATCCGAAGATGGACCCGCAGTGGACCGTCCCGCTGGGCGAGTCCGCCGAACTCATCGCCGACAAGCACAAGATCAGCCGCGAGCAGCAGGACGAGTTCGCCCTCGCCTCCCACCAGAAGGCCGCCAAGGCCCAGGCCGACGGCCTGTTGGACAGCGAACTCGCGCCCGTGTCCATCCCGCAGCGCAAGGGCGACCCGGTCGTCTTCGCCGCCGACGAGTGCGTACGCCCCGATGCCTCCCTGGCGGCGATGGCGAGGCTCAAGCCGTCCTTCCGCACGGAGGACGGCACGGTGACCGCGGGCAACGCCTCCCCGCTCAACGACGGCGCCGCCGCCCTGCTGCTGGTCGACGAGGAAGGCCTGAAGGCCACCGGCCGCGAGCCCCTCGCCCGCATCAAGGCGACCGGGGTGTCCGCGATCGACCCGCACTACTTCGGGCTCGCCCCGGTCGAAGCCGTCAACCGCGCGCTGGCCAAGGCGGGAAAGGGCTTCGCCGACCTGTCCGTCCTGGAACTCAACGAGGCCTTCGCAGCCCAGGTCCTCGGCTGCGTCGCCGAATGGCCCGAGCTCGACCCCGCGATCCTCAACCCCCAGGGCGGCGCCATCGCCCTCGGCCACCCGCTGGGCGCCTCCGGCGCCCGGCTGGCCGGGACCGTCGCCCACCAGCTCGCCCGCCGCGGCTCCGGCACCGGCGTCGCAACCCTCTGCATCGGCGTCGGCCAGGGCCTCGCCCTCGTCCTCGAACGCTAGGAATCCCCATGGCTCTCACTCAGCACGACATCGACCAGGAGATCGCGGCCGAGCACGCCGCGTACGAGAAGCGGGTCGCCGACGGCGGACCCGTCGAGCACCACCCGCGCCGCGACTACGCCCCGTACCGCTCGTCCGTTCTGCGCCACCCCAAGCAGGCGCCGATCACGATAGACGTCGCCAAGGACCCGGAGCTGGTGGAACTCTCCTCCCCTGCCTTCGGTGAACGGGACATCACGGAGATCGACAACGATCTCACCAAGCACCACCGGGGTGAGCCGATCGGCGAGCGGATCACCGTCTCCGGCCGGCTGCTCGACCGCGCCGGGCGCCCGATCCGCGGCCAGCTCATCGAGATCTGGCAGGCCAACTCGGCAGGCCGCTACGCGCACCAGCGCGAGCAGCACGACGCCCCGCTGGACCCGAACTTCACGGGCGTCGGCCGCACGCTCTCGGACGACGACGGCTTCTACCGCTTCACCACCATCCAGCCGGGCCCCTACCCCTGGCGCAACCACCTCACCGCCTGGCGTCCGGCGCACATCCACTTCTCGATGTTCGGTACGGCGTTCACGCAGCGGCTGGTGACGCAGATGTACTTCCCGAACGACCCGCTCTTCCCGTACGACCCGATCCTGCAGTCCGTGACGGACGACGCGGCCCGGCAGCGGCTGGTCGCGACGTACGACCACAGCCTGTCGGTGCCGGAGTTCTCGCTCGGCTACCACTGGGACATCGTGCTCGACGGACCGAACGCCACCTGGATCGAAGAAGGACGCTGACCTGCCATGACGAAGATCGACACAAACAGGCCGGAGAGCGTGCTGCCCACCGCGTCGCAGACGGTCGGCCCCTTCTACGGGTACGCGCTGCCGTTCCCGGGCGGCGGTGACATTGCGCCGGTCGGCCACCCGGACACGATCACCCTCCAGGGGTATGTGTACGACGGCGAGGGCAACCCGCTCCCGGACGCCTTCGTGGAGCTGTGGGGTCCGGACCCGGACGGGGGCCTTCCCACCACCGACGGCTCGATCCGGCGTGACCCGTCGACCGGCAGCTACCTGGGCCGCAACGGCGTGGAGTTCACCGGCTGGGGCCGTATCCAGACGGATGCCAACGGCCACTGGTACGCCCGTACGCTGCGGCCCGGCGCACGCGGGCAGAGCGCCCCGTACATCAGCATGTGCGTTTTCGCGCGCGGCCTGCTCGCACACCTGTTCACCCGAATCTATCTACCGGCCGACGAGGCGGTGCTCGCCGCCGACCCGCTGCTCGCGCAGTTGGACGAGGAGCGCCGCGGCACGCTGATCGCGGCGGCCGAGCGCAACGGGACGTACCGTTTCGACATCCGCCTTCAGGGCGAAGGCGAGACGGTCTTCCTGGAGTTCCAGTGACACCCGAAGAGTCCGACACCGGTCTGCTCGCCCCCGGGTGGGCCGGTTCCCCCGCCGCGTCCGCGACGAGCGACACCGCGTATCTGCGGGCACTGCTCGACGCGGAGGCAGCGCTCACCCGGGCCCAGGCCTCGCTGGGACTGGCTCCGCAGGCGGCGGCCACGGCGGTGACCGAGGCGGCCGACGCGTTCCGCTTCGACGTACGCTCCCTCGCTGGGCGCGCCCGCGGCGGCGGGAATCCGGTCATTCCCCTGGTCGCCGATCTGACGAAGGCGGTCGGCGCGGAGTACGGGCCCTACGTCCACCGGGGTGCCACCAGCCAGGACATCCTGGACACGGCGACGATGCTGGTCGCCGTGCGCACCCTGGACATCGTCCTGGCCGACCTGGAGCGTACACAGGAGGCCCTGGCCCGGCTCGCCGCGCGGCACCGCGACACGGTCATGCCGGGACGGACGCTCACCCAGCACGCGGTGCCGACGACGTTCGGACTGAAGGCGGCGGGCTGGCGGTCGCTGGTGCTGGACGCACGGGATCGGATACGGGCCGTACAGGACGGGCTGCCAGCTCAACTGGGCGGAGCTGCGGGCACGTTGGCCGCTTTCACCGCCTACGGAGCGGACGATCCGCGAGCTCTCACGGCCGCTTATGCGCGAGAACTGCGCCTGAACGAACCGAAGTTGCCCTGGCACACCCTGCGCACCCCGATCGCCGATCTGGCAGGTGGACTCGCCTTCACGGCCGGAGCGCTGAGCAAGCTCGCCACCGACGTACTGACTCTCTCCCGTACCGAGATCGCCGAGGTCGCCGAGGGCGCGGGCGGCGGTTCCTCCGCGATGCCGCACAAGGCCAACCCGGTACGGGCGACCCTCATCACATCGGCCGCCCGGCGGGCACCGCAGCTCGCCGCCACCCTGTACGGGTCGCTGGCCGCCGAGGACGAGCGCCCGGCCGGGGCCTGGCACGCCGAGTGGGAGCCTCTGCGCGACCTGCTGCGGCTGGTCGGCGGCTCCGCACGCGATGCCACCGAACTCGCCGAAGGGCTCCGGGTGAACGCGGACGCCATGCGCGAACACCTGGATCTCACCCACGGGTTGATCGTTTCCGAGCGGCTGGCTGCCGAGCTGGCGCCTGTGCTGGGCCGCACCCGTGCCAAGGAGGTGCTCACCGAAGTCGCCCGGCGCACCCGTACCGAAGGCCGCACTCTCGCTGAACTACTCGTGGAAGAAGCGGAGTTGAAGGGCCTCGACCTCGAAAGTCTTACCGACCCGGCCCGTTACACCGGCTCCGCGGGAGCCCTCACCGACCGTGCCCTGGAGCGCTCGTGACCGACAAGCTGCCGCACCACCACTCCGAGGGCCCCGCGACCGCTCCCCCACTGATCCTCGGGCCCTCGCTGGGCACCTCGTACGCCCTGTGGGACAAGGTCGCACCCGAGCTGTCCATCACTCACCGGGTGATCCGCTGGGACCTCCCGGGTCACGGCGGTTCCGCCCCGGAGCTGATCGGTCCTGGCGCGACGGTCGCCGACCTCGCCGAACTCGTGCTGGCGCTCGCGGACTCGCTGGGCGTCGACCGGTTCGCGTACGCCGGGGTGTCGCTCGGCGGCGCGGTGGGTCTGCACCTCGCCCTGCGCCATCCCGAGCGGATCACGTCCCTGGCCGTCATCTGCTCGTCCGCCCACTTCAACGGCTCCAAGCCGTGGGAGGAGCGGGCCGCGCTGGTCCGCCGGGAGGGGCTGGCGTCGGTCGCGGGGACCGCCGATGCCCGCTGGTTCACGGCCGGGTTCACCGTGCCGCGGCTCGTCCAGGACCACCGGGAAGCGGACCCGGAGGCGTACGCCGCCTGCTGCGACGCGCTCGCCGCGTTCGACATCCGCGACCGGCTGTCGTCGATCACCGCGCCGACCCTGCTGATCGCCGGCCGCGAGGATCCGGCCACGCCCCCGGCGCATCTGCGGGAGATCGCGGACGTGGTGCCCGGCTCCACGCTGGTGGAGCTCCCGGGCGCCTCGCATCTGGCGCCCGCGCAGCGCCCTCAGGCGGTGCTGACCGCACTGCGGGCGCACTTCGACGGCGGTGCACGACGCGGCATGGAGGTGCGCCGCGAGGTACTCGGCGATGCGCACGTGGACCGGGCACAGGCGCGCCAGACGCCCTTCACCGCCCGCTTCCAGGACTTCATCTCCCGATACGCCTGGGGCGAGATCTGGACCGACCCGACGCTCTCGCGCCGCGAGCGCAGCATGATCACGCTGACGGCGCTGGTCGCGCACGGCCACTACGACGAGTTGGCCATGCATGTCCGGGCGGCCCGCCGCAACGGCCTGAGACCGGACGAGATCGGCGCGGTGCTGCTGCAGACGGCGGTCTACTGCGGGGTGCCGACGGCGAACTCGGCGTTCGCGGTGGCACAGCGGGTGCTCGCGGAAGAGGACGCCGCGGAAGGGTGACCCTGCTGGTCGTAGCTTCAGCAGCACCTCTCTCCTGCCTCCGCCCCGGGCCGCTCCGGGCCTAGGGTGGAGGCATGTCCACTGTTCTGATCACCGGCGCCACCTCCGGCCTGGGCCGGTACGTCGCCTTCGAGCTGGTCCGGTCCGGACATGTCGTCCTCGCCCACGGGCGCGATGCGGGCCGCACCGAGCGGCTCGTCGCGGAGCTGCGCACCGAGGGCGAAGCCCATGGCTTCGTCGCCGACCTGGCATCGCTCGACCGGGTACGGCGGCTCGGCGAGGGGGTAGCCGCCGCGCACCCGCGCCTCGACGTCCTGATCAACAACGCGGGTGTGGGCGCCGGTCCGCGAAGCTCGGGGCGCGAGGTCGGCGCCGACGGCCACGAACTGCGCCTCGCGGTCAACTATCTGGCCCCGGTCGCGCTCACCCGCGCCCTGCTGCCGGTGCTGCGGGCGAACGCCCCCGCCCGGATCGTCAACGTCGGCTCCGTGGGCCAGGAGCCCCTGGACTTCGCGGACCCCGAGCTGACGCGGGGGTACAGCGGCGTCTCGGCGTACTGCCGCAGCAAGTTCGCCCTGGCCGCGCACACGTTCGCGCTGGCCGAGGAGCTCCGGGGCAGCGGTGTCTCGGTGAACGTCCTGCACCCGGCGACCTACATGGACACGGCGATGGTCCGCGAGGGCGGGATCACTCCATGGAACACCGTGGCGGACGGCGCGCCCGGCGTCCTGAAGTTGGCGACACAGGACGTGGGCAGCGGTGGGTACTTCGACGGGACGGACCGGTCACGTGCGCACGAGGGAACGTACGACCGCGAGGTACAGAAACGGCTGGCAATGGTTACAGACCGACTCCTCGCTCTGTAGGCGCCCGGTCAGGGGCGCGGGTCGGTGACCTCATGCGGCTACGCCGCGTGGGCGCGACACGCCACAACGGGCCCGCAGCCGACAGACGATCCGCTGTCCCTGCGGGCTAAACAGAACCCAACGCATCCCGCGCCCGCGCAACCAACCCATCCGCCCCACACGACCGCGCCAACGTCAACCCCCGCTTGAGTTCCACGGCTGACCGCGTGGCGATGCCGTACTCGACGCGCGCCGCCGCGTGCTCATAGGAGCAGGGCGAGGCCTCCAGATACGTGACCGCCCGGGCGTGCAGGGTGACGGCCCGCCGGCCCGTCTCCAGGGCGGCGGCGACGCGGAGGGCCTCGCCGATCGCCGTGTCGGTGCCGAGGAGTTCGGCCTGCCGTCGGGCGGTCGTGGCCAGTTCGGCGGCGCGGCGCGGGTCCTCGGTGGCCATGGTGCGGGCGAGCTCGCCCGCCCAGGGTGCCAGCACCGTGTTGTGGCCGCGTCCGGCAGCCGCCTTCTCGGCGGCCTCCAGTTCGCCTACGCCCTCCTCTGTTCGGCCGACGGCGAGCAGCAGCCGCCCACGCACTGAGCGGGTGTCGGGCAGCACGATCGTGGACGGGTACGGCGGTGCGAAGCCGTACCGCTCGGCGATCGACCATGCCTCCTCGACATGCCCGCGAGCGAGCAGGGTGTCGACGAGTCCGCAGATCGCCGACCAGTACAGAGGCAGTCCACGGCCGACCCGCTCGGCCAGTCGCAGTGACTCACGCAGGGAATTCTCCGCCTCCCTGAGACGGCCCCGCCTGCGGTGGGCGAGTCCGACATAGGCGTGCGCGAGGGAGAGGTGGCCGCCGCTCCAGCCGGCGGACTCGTAGGCGCGCAGGGCCTCGGTGAACAGGCTCTCGGCCCGGTCGAGGCGGTCCGAGTACGCGTAGGAGCTGCCCAGCATCAGCAGGAGTTCGATGCCCCACTCGGTGTCGGTCCAGCCGAGTCCGGGCGCGAGGCGGCCGTTGACGAGGGTGCGGTCGCACACTTCCACGACCTCCTCGGCGTTCTCGCCGTGGGTCATCGCGTCGAAGCCGCGCAGGATGAGCAGCGCGCGCTCGGAGTTGTCGCGTCCGGTGCAGGTGCCTGCCAGTTCGGCCAGCTCCCGGGAGCGGGTCGGGGAGTCCCCCTCGGCCGCGTGGATGCCCTCCCACATGTAGTGCACGGCCTGCAGACGCATCCGGGAGGGGCCGGGTTCCAGGCGGTCGGCCTCGGCGTCGACGGTACGGATGGCCTCGTCCAACTGGTCGTTGTGCACCAGGGCCTGGGAGAGGCGGTAGACGGCGTCCACCCGCTCCTCTCCCTCCAGGGCCGGCATGGCGAGGGCCGCCTGGAGGTGGTCGATGGTCGTCGCGGGTGAGGTCAGCAGGGTGGCGCAGCCCAGTTCGTAGAGGACGTACGGGTGGACCTCGGGCAGCGGCGGTTCCAGCAGGGCCCGTTCCAGACAGCGGCGGGCCGCCTCGGGGGCGCCGACGGCGACGTGTTCGCGCGCGGCCTCGCGCATCTGCTCGACGAGCTCCTCGTCGTCGTCCGGGTGGACTTCGAGGAGGTGGCGGGAAGCGGCTGCCGCGCCCGATCCGGAGTCGGTGACGACCTGGGCGGCGATGCCGTGCATCGCGGTGCGCAGTCCGTCGGGGATCGAGCAGTAGACGGCGCTGGCGATCAGCGGGTGCACGAACTCCAGCTCTCCACCGTCCGCCTGACGGTTCGTCGGATCGGACTCGGTGAGGATGCGGGCGGCGCTGAGGAGTTCGGCGCAGCGCCCCGCGTCCTCGTGCCGCATGGTGGCGAGCCGGGCCACCAGGTCCACGGTGATGCCGGTGCCGAGGATGGCCGCGGCCCAGGCGAACCGGGTGGCCTCGATGCCCAGCCCTTCGAGGCGGGCGACGAGGCCGGTACCGCGGGCCGTGCGGTTCAGGTCGCGCAGTTCGGCGGCCGACGCCTCGACCGGTTCGAGCCGTCTGTCCTGGACTTTGGCGAGGAGTTCGACGGTCTCGTACGGGTTGCCGCCGGTCACGGCCCACACCTCGCGGCAGAACGGGTCGTCCGCGTGCGCGCCGAGGGCGGCCCGGGTGAGTCCGGCGGTCGCCTCGGGTGTGAGCGCGCTCAGAGTGCTGGTCGGGTGGCAGGCCGCCGCGGCGATCAGGTCGAGCAGCCGGGCGCTCTCGCCGGTGACCTCGCCGGGTCGGCAGGCGACCATGACGAGCACCCGCAGGTCGTCCAGGCGTTCGACGAACGCGGCCAGCCAGCGCAGGGTCTCCCGGTCGGCCCAGTGCACGTCGTCGATGAGCAGGACGAGGGGCCACTCACGCTTGGCGAGCCGTGTGACGGCCACGACAAGACCGTCGCACACGCCCCGCGGGTCGGCCTGCCGCTCACCGGGTTCCGTTATGCCGAGGGCGGGGCCCGCGACGTCGTACCAGTCGCCGAGGTACTCCCGCGCCTCCTCCGGCATCAGCGAGACCAACGCGGGCTGGAGCAGCTGCCGTACGACATTGAAGGGGACGGACGTGACGACCTCACCGGCGCGTGCCGACCAGACCGTGCAGCCGCGCTTCTCGGCGATGCGACGCGTCTCGGCGAGGAGCGCGGTCTTGCCGATACCGGCCTCCCCGCTGAACACCAGCAGACTCCCCGGCCCCGACGGCGAGGAGTCGTCGCGCAGGGCGTCGACCGCCTTGGAGACGGCGGCGAGTTCCGCGTCGCGTTCCCACAGGGAAGCCGAGGCGGCCGCGCCGGACCGTGCCTTCGTCATCCCGGTACCTCCCCAGGTCGCCCAAACGACGTACAGGCATGGAGCGTAGTCGTCCGCGGGCCGTGGTGGAGGCGGGTCGGGGGACCTGTTGCCGTCACGGGTGACGCGACGTGACCCGGGGCGACGCGACGGGCCGCCGACCAGCCCCTATGGAAGTCATCGATGGTCAACACCCGGCAAAATGAAGTGAACTCTACGGCATCGGCGCCAGGGCACGTGCGCGCGCGTCGTCATGGACGGACGCTCTCATCCCTCTTTCAGGCATACCTCATACGGTGGGGTCATGACGCAGGTGACTCCTCCCGGGTGGTACCCCGACCCCGGGCAGACAAGTGACGGTCCCGACACCCAGCGCTGGTGGGACGGCAGGGCATGGACGGACCGGATCCGCCCCGCGGATGCGACCGCCCCATGGGGTCCGCCGGCGCAGCCACCGGTCGCCGGCGCGCACCCGGGCGCGCCGTACGTCGTCGCCCCGTATCCCGGTGCCCCGCCCGCTCGCGCGCGGCAGGGGGTGCGCACCGGGATAGCCGTCGCGGCGGCGGTCGCGGTGCTCGCGGGCATCGGCGGCGGTGTCTACTCGCTCACGGCGAACGACGGCGGAAGCGGGAACTCCGCGAACGCGCAGGGGCCGGGCGGCCGGCGCGGTTTCGGCGGTCAGGAGGGCCAAGGCGGTCAGGGCGGTCAGGGCGGTGGGCAGGGCCAAGGGGGGCAGGGCGGTCCCTTCGGTGGCCAGGGCGCACCCGGTGGATCGGGTGGGTCGGACGGTTTTGGCGGGTCGGACGGTTCCGGCGGGTCGGACGGTCAGACCCCCGCGCCCGGACAGCCCGGACAGCCGCAGATCGAGGACGGATACGCCACCGACCTGATCAATGGCATCAGCATCCCCGTGCCCGACGGCTGGACCGGCGGAACCACCACCGCCGGAACCGCGGCGGTCCAGTCGAAGGACGAGTACAAGTGCCCGGGTGACACATCGTCGACCTGCAACACCGGCGGGGCGTACTCGGCCTCCGCCGAGGACCAGGGGCTGACGGCCACCGCCGCGGAGACGGCGGCCGAGCAGGACATCGCCAAGAACGCCGAGGAGTCGTACGGCGGCAAGTCCTACGGCGGGATCACCTCGCACCAGGTGCTGGCGTCCGAGGCGGTGACCGTGGCCGGGCAGAAGGGCTACATGGTCCGCTGGAAGGCGATCACCAGCAAGGGCGCGGACGGCTATGTGGAGTCGCTGGTCTTCCCGTCACCCGCGGACTCCCGGCAGCTTGTCGTCGTCCGCTTCGGCATCGACGTCGGGTCGAACGCGCCCAAGCTGTCCTTGCTCGACCAGATCGCCAAGGGCATCAAGGCGTCGTCGGCGAGCGGCAATGGGCAGAAGGTCTGATCCGGCGCCGGCCCGCACCCGGCCGGAGGTGACGGGGCCGGGCGGGGCTCCCCTCCGCTCAAGACGAACCCCACCCGGCCCGGGGGGTGCGCCGCCCCCGTCCCCACGGTGCGGCGCGAACAGGCCGACGTCCGGTCATCCCACGGACGGCGACCTGGGTCTCAGGTCAGTCCGAGCTGCGGAAGCAGCACCGCCTCGACGAAACGCAGGAGGTACTCCTCGTCCGCGTATTGTCCCTCCAGGAACGGGCGCACGCGCATGACGCCCAGCAACTGCGCGGGGACGTACTCCAGCGCCGGATGTCCGACGGGCACCTCGCCGCGCTCCACCCCGCGCCGGACGATCTCCTGCAGCGCCTTGACCTCGGGCTCGACGAGGGCGTCGCGCAGGGCCTGCGCGAGCTCCTGGTCCTGCATCAGGGCATGGCCGAGGGCCTGGAGGAGCTTGGTGTCGCGGTTGGACCACTCGGCCGCCGCCCGCGCCGCGGCGCGCAGGTCCCCGGCGAGCGAACCGGTGTCGATGCCCGGGAGCCGCGGACAGCGGTTGGCTCTGAGTGCGGCGGCCACGAACTGGGGCTTCGTCTTCCACTGCCGGTACAGCGTCGACTTGCTGCACCGGGTGGTGGCGGCGACGCCCTCCATGGTGACCGCTTCATAGCCGCATTCGCGGATCTGGTCGAGCACGGCGTCGAAGAACTCCCGCTCGCGCTCGGGCGTGAGCTTGGAGCGGCGCGAGGCGACAACCGTGTCCGGTGCGTCCGCTTCCTGCGACGTCATGGGCTTCTGCTCCTCGGTCGTGGTGCCGGTCCTCGGTGGTCGTGTTTTCGGTGGTCCTGCCGGCCGGGTGGGCCGCTTCACACCAGTATATCGATACGCCAGTGTACCGGTACGAAAGCGTATCGGTACACTGGCGTATCGATGAGCCTTGGACAGGACCCACTCGTCTGTCGAGTGGGTCCCCTCCTGGGCTCACCACGCACCACCCCACGCATGTACCGTCAGCAAAGGGGCCGGGGGATGGATTCCCACACCGAGCCTGAGAGAGAGGGGGCAGCCGCGATACGCCGGCCGCCCCTCGTCCGTGAGCTCCTGCTGGTCGCAGGGCTCCTCCTCGTTTACAAGTTCGGCCGACAGCTCGCGAACGGCCACACCGCGGAGGCCTTCCGCGACGCGCACCGCGTCTGGGGCTGGGAGCGCTCCCTGCACCTGCCGGGCGAGGGCGCCGTGCAGTCGGCACTGATGCACGGCGACGTCCTGGTCCGGGCCGCGAACGTCTACTACGTGGCCGTCCACTTCACGGCCACCGCGGGGTTCCTGGTCTGGCTGTACCTACGGCGCCCCGACCACTACCTGTGGGCCCGCCGGGTCCTCGCCCTGGTCACCGGTGCCGCGCTGGTCCTGCACCTGACGTTTCCGCTCGCCCCGCCGCGGATGCTGGATGTGGCGCACCTGGTGGACACGGGGCAGCTGTACGGGCCGACGGTGTACGGAGCCACGCCCGCGACCGACTCGATGGCGAACCAGTTCGCCGCCATGCCCTCGCTGCACTTCGGCTGGGCGCTGATGGTCGCCATCGGCCTGATCGCGGCGACCCGGTCCCCGCTGCGATGGCTGTGGCTGCTGCATCCGCTGCTGACCCTGGTGGTGATCGTCGGCACCGCGAACCACTACTGGCTGGACGCGATCGTAGCGACCGCCCTGCTCGGCAGTGCGCTTGCGGTGGTCCGCGCGCCGTCGCGGGTGTCGGACCCGGCGGTGTCGGCGATGCCGCGCGCCCTACCGTCACCGAGGCGGGGCGAGCCCAGGCCCGCCGACGGCCCCGGCCTGGTGGGGGCCGGCCGATGAGCGCCACGATCCTCGCAGTCGTCCTGTCTCTGTTCTCCGCCGTCGCGTACGCGGCCGCCGCCGTGGCCCAGGAGCGGCTCGCCAACAAGAACTCCGGCACCGGTGTGCTGCGGTTGCTCGCGCACGGCGCCTGGTGGTGGTCGGTCCTCCTGAACGCCTCCGCCGCGCTGTTGCATGTCGCCGCGCTCAAGTTCGGTCCGCTGACGCTGGTCCAGCCGCTCGGCGCACTCACCCTGGTGGCCGCGGTGCCGCTGGGTGCGCGGGCGGCCGGGCGCCGGGTCAGCCCGGTGGAGTGGCGGGGCACGGCGCTCACGCTCACCGGTCTGGCCGCGCTGCTGGTGACGGCGTCCGGGTCCGAGCCCGACCACGTGCTCAGCCTGCCGGAGGCGCTGGCCGTGGCCGGTACGACCGCCGTCCTGGTCGGTATGCTGTCGCGCCCTGGCGCCCGCCCCGGGCTGCGGCACGCGACCGCCTCCGGTTTCGCGTCCGGTGTCGCCTCGGCACTCACACAGACGCTGACGGTGGCGGCGACGGACCGCTCCGGACCGGTGCTCAGCGCGCAGGTCGTGGTGGTGGCACTGCTGGTCGCGGCGTTCGCGACGGGCGGCCTGCTGCTGTCGCAGACGGCGTACCAACACGGCCTCGGCGCACCCCTCGCGGTGGTGACCCTCGCCAACCCGGTCGCGGCGGCGGTGATCGGACTGTGCCTCCTGGGCGAACGCCTCCAGGGCGGCGCGGCGGGCCTGCTCCTCACGGCGATGGGGGCCGGCCTGGCGTCGTGGGGCGTGGTGATGCTCTCGCGGTCGGCCACGGACCCGGCCGCGGCGGCCACGCCCGGCGCCGACCGCCCCGTACCGACCAAGGAGGACGACCACCCGGTCGCGGCGGTGCTCGCGCTGGAGCCTCGACACGCGCCCTACGAAACGTCGTTGCTGCCCTCGCAGCCGACGCCCCCGTCGACGGAGCACGTCACCGCGCTGTGAACGAACGAACGGCGGTCGGTACGTACGAGCACGTACCGACCGCCGTCGTCGCATCCCTACAAATGCTCAGCCGAGGCCCCGGGAATCCTGCTTGAGCGCCGTGTCCACGGTCAGCGCCGTCGCCACGACCAGGCTCAGCAGCGGCTCGGGCAGCTGGTAGTGGATCTGCAGGACGTAGTTGTCCGCGGTGGTGAACATGGCCTTCGCCAGACCTTCCCAGGTCTTGGTGATCCGGGCGACCTCGTTCTCCGCGTGGTCCACGATCGCGAAGTTCCAGGCACGCCAGTTTTCGGCCTTGATCGCGCCGACCTGCTGGCCGTTCACGTTCATCGCGAAGTTGATCTTGCCGATCATGTTCTTCTGGACGATCTCGCCCACGACCTGCCCGTCCGGACGCGCCACGATCACCCGCGACTTGAAGAACTTCGCGGGGCGCGTGAGCGTCAACTGCGGCTGCCCGTAGGCGTCGCGGATCTCCAGCTTGTGCGTCATGAACTGGTCGAGGCTTGAGACGAAGCGCAGGATCTTCTTCAGCGCGCTCTGCCCGACCTCGGTGACCGAGCCGATCTGGTTGCCGTTCTGGTCGAAAACCTTGTACTCGTTGGTCACCTCGATCAGCTTGGCCTTCTGGTTCACCACCAGGACCGGCTCGCTGAACAGGGTGCCGCCGCCGGACCCGCCGGCCGCGACCCCGGCCTCCTGCTGCACCTGACGCTGCACGCGCGGGTCGGGACCGGCCTGCTGCTGCGGCACGGCCGCCGACACCTGCTGGGCCTGAACCGCCCCCTGCTGGTCCGCACTGGTGTGCTGGGTCCACTGCACGCCGTCCCAGTAACGGAGTGTCTGGGGCGCCCCGTGCGGATCGGGGTACCAGCCTGCAGGAGTGTTCGATTGCGTGGTCACCGGGGCACACTACCCCGAGCACACCGGTACCTGACCAGCCCCCGCGATACGGGATTCATCGCCCGTACGGTCTTTCGTCGCGTCCGCGTGTGGGGTCAGCCGAGTGCCGACCCAGGGACCGCCAACACCTCCCCAAGGGGGATCCGCCGCGTGGAACGGTACCCACCGGCCGGCCGCCAGGTCCTGCGCGGACTGCTGACGGCCGAGCCTCCGGCCCCACCCGTGACGGTGGAGGGGCCTTACGCGATCTCGACGAGGAGGTCGCCTCCTTCCACCTGCTGGATCCGGTTGATGGCCAGTCGGGACACCCTTCCGGCCTTCGGGGCGGTGATGCCGGCCTCCATCTTCATCGCCTCGATGGTGGCCACCGTGGCGCCGGCCTCGACCTCGTCGCCCTCGGCGACCGCGAGCGTCACCACTCCGGCGAACGGTGCCGGTACATGGCCGGGGTTGGCCCGGTCGGCCTTCTCGGTGGCCGGTACGTCGGCTGCCGCCGCCCTGTCGCGCACCTGGATCGGGCGAAGCTGGCCGTTGAGGGAGGACATCACGGTGCGCATACCGCGTTCGTCGGCCTCGCCCACGGCCTGCAGCTCGATGAGGAGCCGCACGCCCGGCTCGAGGTCGACGGCGTACTCCTTGCCGGGGAGCAAGCCGTAGAAGAAGTCCTTGCTGTCCAGCACGCTGGTGTCGCCGTACGACTGACGGTGCGTCTCGTATTCGCGGGTCGGGGCGGGGAAGAGCAGCCGGTTGAGTGTCGTACGGCGGTCCTTCTCCAGTCCCTCGCGGTCCTCGGCGGTCAGCTCCGGTACGGGCTTGGCCCCGGCACGGCCCTGAAGCGCCCTGGTGCGGAACGGCTCCGGCCAGCCACCGGGCGGGGTTCCCAGTTCGCCGCGCAGGAAGCCGATGACGGAGTCGGGGATGTCGAACCTGTCCGGCGTCGCCTCGAAGTCCTCCGGTGCCACCCCGGCACCCACGAGGTGCAGGGCGAGGTCGCCGACCACCTTGGACGACGGGGTGACCTTGACCAGGCGGCCCAGAATCCGGTCGGCGGCGGCGTACATCGCCTCGATCTCCTCGAAGCGGTCGCCCAGGCCCAGCGCGACCGCCTGGGTGCGCAGGTTGGACAGCTGCCCGCCGGGGATCTCGTGATGGTAGACGCGTCCGGTCGGCGAGGCGAGGCCCGCCTCGAACGGCGCGTAGATCCTGCGGACGCTCTCCCAGTACGGCTCCAGGTCCCCGACGGCCTGGAGGTCCAGGCCGGTGGGCCGCTCGGAGTGGTCGGTCGCGGCGACGATCGCCGACAAGGACGGCTGCGAGGTCGTACCGGCCATGGACGCGACCGCGCCGTCCACCGCGTCCGCGCCGGCCTCGATCGCGGCGAGGTAGGTGGCGAGCTGGCCACCCGCGGTGTCGTGGGTGTGCAGATGCACCGGCAGGTCGAACTCGCGGCGCAGTGCCGACACGAGCCTGGCCGCGGCCGGGGCGCGCAGCAGGCCCGCCATGTCCTTGACCGCCAGGACGTGGGCGCCGGCCGCGACGATCTGCTCGGCCAGGCGGAGGTAGTAGTCGAGGGTGTACAGACGCTCGTCCGGGTCGGACAGGTCGGAGGTGTAGCACAGGGCGACCTCGGCGATCGCCGTGCCGGTCTCCCGTACGGCGTCGATGGCAGGCCGCATCTGGTCGACGTCGTTGAGCGCGTCGAAGATCCGGAAGATGTCGATGCCGGTCCCGGCCGCCTCCTGGACGAAGGCGTCGGTGACCTCGGTCGGGTACGGCGTGTAGCCGACGGTGTTGCGGCCGCGCAGAAGCATCTGAAGGCAGATGTTGGGCACGGCCTCACGCAGGGCCGCCAGGCGCTCCCAGGGGTCCTCGGCGAGGAAGCGAAGGGCGACGTCGTAGGTGGCGCCGCCCCAGCACTCCAGGGACAGCAGCTCCGGCAGGGTCCGCGAAACCACCGGGGCGGCGGCGAGCAGGTCTTTGGTGCGCACCCGGGTGGCGAGCAGCGACTGGTGGGCGTCGCGGAACGTGGTGTCGGTGACGCCGATGGTCGGCGACTCGCGCAGCCACCGGGCGAAGCCCTCCGGGCCGAGGTCGACGAGCCGCCGGCGGGAGCCCGCGGGCGGCTCGCCGACGGGCAGCGGGGGCAGCTTGGTGACCGGGTCGATCAGGTCGGGCCGCTCGCCGTGGGGCTTGTTCACGGTGACGTCGGCGAGGTAGGTGAGCAGCTTGGTGCCGCGGTCGGCGGAGGAGCGGGCGGTGAGCAGGTGCGGCCGCTGTTCGATGAACGATGTCGTGACCCGCCCGGCCTGGAAGTCCGGGTCGTCCAGGACCGCTTGCAGGAACGGAATGTTCGTGGCGACGCCACGGATGCGGAACTCGGCCACGGCACGCCGGGCCCGGCCGATGGCGGCCTTGAAGTCCCGCCCCCGGCAGGTGAGTTTGACCAGCATCGAGTCGAAGTGCGCGCTGATCTCCGTACCCGCGTGCGTGGTACCGCCGTCCAGACGGATGCCGGAGCCGCCCGGGGAGCGGTACGCGCTGATCCTGCCGGTGTCGGGGCGGAAGCCGTTGGCCGGGTCCTCGGTGGTGATACGGCACTGCAGAGCCGCACCGCGCAGGGTGACCGTCTCCTGCGACAGGCCGAGGTCGGCCAGCGTCTCGCCGGACGCGATGCGCAACTGGGCCTGCACCAGGTCGACGTCGGTGACCTCTTCGGTCACCGTGTGCTCGACCTGGATGCGCGGGTTCATCTCGATGAAGACATGGTTGCCGTCGCGGTCGAGCAGGAACTCCACCGTGCCCGCGTTGCGGTAGCCGATCTCCCGGGCGAAGCGCACGGCGTCGGCACAGATCCGGTCCCGCAGCCGCGGGTCGAGGTTCGGTGCAGGAGCGAGCTCGATGACCTTCTGGTGGCGGCGCTGCACCGAACAGTCGCGTTCGAAGAGGTGGATCACGTCGCCGTGCCCGTCGGCGAGGATCTGCACCTCGATGTGGCGCGGCTCGACGACGGCCTTCTCCAGGAAGACCGTCGGGTCACCGAACGCGGACGCCGCTTCGCGGGACGCCGCCTCGATGGACTCGCGCAGGGCGGCGGGGTCCTCCACCCGCCGCATGCCGCGCCCGCCGCCACCGGCCACCGCCTTGACGAAAACCGGGAAGCCGATCTCCTCGGCGGCGCGGACCAACTCGTCCACGTCGGTGGAAGGGGCGGAGGAGCCGAGGACCGGCACCCCCGCGGCGCGGGCGGCGGCCACCGCGCGCGCCTTGTTCCCGGTCAGTTCCAGGATCTGCGCGCTCGGGCCGACGAACGTGATGCCCGCCTCCTCGCAGGCGCGCGCCAGCTCGGGGTTCTCGGACAGGAACCCGTACCCGGGGTAGACCGCGTCCGCTCCCGCACGGCGCGCCGCGCCGACGATCTCCTCGACGGAGAGGTAGGCCCTCACCGGATGCCCCTGCTCAGGTGAGAACGCACGGTAGCGATCGATGCGCGCA
>CBFHCJ010000020.1:0-25563 GCA_965654005.1 uncultured Streptomyces sp.
GCGGGGCCGCCTGCTGCTGGGGCGGTCTTCTTCCGCTTCTTCTTGGGCCGCGGCACGCCGTAGGTGCGGTCGCGGTCGAACACCTTGTTGGCCGCCTGCCGGAGCAGGTCACGGGCGTGCTTGTGGCTGATCTGCAGGGCGGTGGCGAGCCGGTCGGGCCGCCAGCCGCGTACGTAGGCGTGGTCGATGACGACCTGCCGCTCGGCCTCGGTCAGATGCACGTCGCGTCCCAGGAAGAAGGACGTGACGCGTCGGTAGTCGAGGCGCTGGTGCAGTCCGTCGTGCCAGGGACGCCGCTCGGCCTCGGTGAGGCCACCCCAGATGCCCTCCTTGAGAACGTTTTCCAGGGCGAAGTTGAGGCAGTCGCTGCGTACCGGGCACCAGCCGCACAGCTCCTTCGCCTCGGCTATGGCTTCGTGGTCCCGCGGGAGCGGGAAGAAGACGGCGTCAGCGTCCTCGACGTCCATGCCGTGGCACGCTCCCTGGGTGTGCCAGCTGGTGTCTCCGATACTGCGCAGGCCGGTGGCCGGCGCGTCGTGGGTGGTGATGTGACGCAAGGGTGGTCTCCGATGTGCTGCCGCGTCGGCCGGTTGGGCTGGCGCTGGGCGCGGCGTCGGGTGCCGGCTACGGCGCGCGGGCGTGCGCCGCAGCCGGGGCGGGACGGTGATTTCGGGGTGGCGGTGCGCCGGGAGGCACGCGCCGATGTGCCGGTCAGGCCAGGGCGGGCTGCTGGACCTGCTCGCTCTGCTGGGTCTGCTGGGCGGCGGCGAGGTCGACGCGGCCGGGGTGCGGGGTGGCGCGCGGGGCGGTCGTGCGTACGCCGTCGTCGGGGCCGATCCTGCGGCGACGACACGGCTCGCCGGGCTGGGCCAGGCACCACTCGCACTTGACGCTCAGGGCGTCGGGCAGTCCCTGCGCGACGGCGGCCTCGCGGGCTGCGCGGGCGGGCCGGTAGGGGGCGAGGGCGGCGCGGGCGGCGGGCGGTATGCAGGAGCCGATCTGCCGCAGCCTCGCCTCAAGCCTCGGGTCGATCCGGTCGCGACCGCTGGTGATGGCTCTGGCCTGGGCGGGCTGCGCGGTGCCGGCGGCGACGGCGCGGCGGGTGCCGACCAGCTCGGCGGTCCAGGCTGCTTGGTCGTCCGGGTCGGCGGACGGTGTGGGATCGGAGTGCCGGGCCAGGCGGTCGCGCCGGTAGCTCTCCCAGGGGCGGGCCACGTCCGCGGGCAGGATCTGGTACGGCGAGACTCGGATGTGCTGTCGGGCGGCGACGCGGGCGTCCCAGCCATGCGGAGTGGCCATCGGCACGTCGCCGAGCAGCTCGTGCCACTGGGCGAGCTGGTCGCGGGCCTCGCCCTGGTCGGTGCGGATGGTGCGGGGGTCGAGTCGGCCGATGTAGGCCAGCAGGGCGGCGATTTCGCGGCGGTCCACGGCTACTGCTCCGTTCCGGTCGGCTCGTTCAGGGCGGCGAGGAGGGCGGCGGTGTGGGCCTCTGCCCGCGTCATGCCGCCGGGTTGGCCGGGACCCGTGCCGGGCACGGCGTAGAGGTTCGGGCGGCCAGGGGGGTGCTCTCGGGCGACCCAGGAGCGCCAGTCGGCAGCCCAGGCAGCCGCCGGCCTCGGCTAGAAGCCGGAGCGGTGGGCACGCCACTTCGCGTCGGCCGCCTGCAGGCCCTGCTCGCCGAGGCGGTCGAGGTGTCCCTGCTGGCGGGCCCAGGTGTGGCTGGCTGGGTCGATCTGCCACTCGGCAGCCGAGAGGACGGCAGCACCACCACTGCTGTACCTCCGGTTCAAATCCGGTTCACTACGGTTCTGTGTGTCGGTTTCCGGTACATCGCTGTGTCGGTTTCCGGTACGTCGAGGTGCCGGTTTCCGTCGGGACCTGCCGGATTCCGGTACTGCCGGTTTCCGGGCCCTCGCAGGGGATTCCGGCACCTCACGCGGTCGGATGTTGTAGCGCCGCAGGGCTGAGATGCGGAGCGCCGGGGTGGCCTCAGTCCCCGCCGGCGGCGCATGGTCGGCATCCTCGTCGTCCACGGTCTCTGCCAGGGCCTTGGCGGCGAGGGGGAGGCGGTAGACGGTGCTGCGCTGCGGGCCGGTGAGGTCGTCAAGCTGCTCCAGCTCACCGGCGTCGACCAGACGGTCGATGGCTTCGCGGACCGTGGAGACGGAGGCGCGGGTGCGCTTGGCCAGGCTCGACAGCGAGGCCCAGGAGACGCACTGCTCGTCGCCCACCCGGTCGGCGATGGACAGCAGGACCAGACGCGCCGTCCCCCGGCTGCAACTGTGCTCCCACACCCAGTCGCGGGCTTCGCTGCTCATCGGCAGCTCCCGACGAGCGGGCGGGTCCCGCAGCTCGGCGGGGCCATGACCGTGCGGTCCGGCTCGGGGCGCTGAGGCGCCGAGGCGGAGATGGCTGCCGCGCAGGCCAGGCGAAAGGGCCTTTTGCGCAGGGCAGGAGACATGCGATACTCCCCTTTGCAGTGTTGCCACGCTGACGCGCCCCTTGGAAGGACTCAGCGTGGTGATGGTGGGCAATCTCCGCCCTTGCCGGGGCGGGTATGCCGCTTAGCGTTCGGCGTCCGTGAGTTACCGCTCCCGGGCGCCGTCGCTGTTTGTGGACCTTCGCGGTCCGGTCCGTCCTCGTGCTCTCCTCATGTCCGTCGCTGCGGGCGGGCTGCCCGGGACGACGAACATACGCACGGACCCGTATCAAGATCCAGACTTGGTTCTTAAACCCTGTACTGGTTGCAGAGAGTCATCGGATGATCGTGTGCCGCAAGTGTCCGTACGGCGCGACCTGGGGCGCACCCCCGCGTCGAAGCGCACCGTTGCCGCGGTTGCCTCGAACGCCGAGAGCGTGTCACTGTGTCCGAATTGGAACGGGTGTCTGTTATTCCCTGCAGTGGAAATGCGAGGCGGATGGGGTGTTTCCACTGCCGCCTCCGCGCTTTCCGATCGAAGATAAAATCCTGCGTGCCAGACGTGACCTATGTCGCTGGCTGAATGTGGCTTGTGCCACGTCACCCGGCATACTCCTGCCGGTAGAAACGGACAGGCCGACCTGAAACGGGCGGTACGCGTCACACGGAAACGTGCTGGTGAGGAAGAACTTTCCATACAGTGGATCAGCTCGTCAACTCACGTTTATCGCGGGGTAGGGTGCTTGAAGTGACGACGAAGTCCACCCAGGAAAGGATCATGAAAGACTCGACCGAAGGCCAGGTGAGCCCCAAGGGGCTCATGGACCGCCTAAACCGCCTGTTCGACACAGTGCACCCGCCCGACCGCGGCCCCTTCAGCAACGCCGAGGTGGCCGAACTCATGGAGAAGCGCGGGCTGGGCAAACTGTCGGCCCAGTACCTCTGGCTCCTGCGGACCGGGCAGCGCGATAACCCGACGAAGCGTCACCTCGAAGCGCTAGCAGGGTTTTTCGGCGTGGACCCCGCATACTGGTTCGACGACGCCGTCGCCGAAAAGACCGTGCAGGAACTTGAGTTGCTCGCACTGCTTCGCGACACGAAGATCAAAAACGTGCTCCTTCGCCTGTCCGATGTTTCCGCAGACGGAAAGGATGCCGTCCTGGGAATCGTCGAGAGCGTACGAAAATCCGAGGGGTTGCCACCCTCAACTGGCTCGTAAAACGGCCGCGTTCAGTAAGTGATCAAGGAAAAGCAATGTGGTCCGCACGTAGGCTGCGCCGGCCTGACCTCTTGGCCGAGCTGCAGCTCCCGCACGTCACCAATATCCGCGACCTCAGCGACGAGGTCTCACGCCGCACGGGACGGAAGGTGGTCCTGGAGGCCCGTGAGCAGGCGCCCTCCGTGTGCGGGGCATGCGCCGTCACGGAGAGTGCCTTCCACGTGTACTACGACCCGCGGACCAGCTCCCTGCACCAGGACCACATCATTGCCCACGAGTTCAGCCACCTGCTGCTCGGCCACCACAAGAACCGCCCGGCGTCCGCGCTCTCCTCAACGATCTTCACCAGCGTGGGCTCGGCCACCGTCGAGATGATGTTGGGCCGTACCAAGTACGACGAGGACGAGGAGCGGGACACCGAGCTCCTCGCCTCGTTGATCCAGCGCCGGATCATCGACCGGTGGCTGCGTAGCGACGAGTCCTCCGGAGACGAAGTGCAGGACCGGGTCACGCACACGCTGCTGCGCCGACGGGAGGCCCGGCCGTGAAGGACCTGCTCCACCCGATCAGCCTCGTCGTCGCCACGCTCGGCTTCCTCTGCTTGCTGCGGGACGTGCCGACCCGCCGCCGAGACCCCGCCTTCACCGCGCTGGCCGCCGTCTTCCTGCTGTCAGGGCTGTCGTTCCTGTTCTCCATCACACTGATGTGGCAGTACCTCGACCATGTCCTGGGCGTGGTGAACCTCTCCGTACCCCTGGCGATGGGGTGCGTGGTCGTGCTGCTCGCCTGCCAGCAGATCGTCCTCACCTACTGGGGATCACCCCCCGAAGTCGCCCGGAGGAGGGCACGGGGGTGGCTAGCCGCCGGCTTCGCTGTGATCGCAGGGCTGCTGGTGCTGTTCGCCCTGCTGACGCCGAACGCGCCGCGACCGATCAACTTCACGCTGTACTACGCGCATGATGGCTGGTACGCCGCATATCTCACCCTGTACGTCACGGCCTACACCATCGGTGAACTGTCCCTCGCCCGTGCCTGCTGGCGCCTGGCCCACCGCAGCACACGCGGGTCCGTCCGTATCGGCCTGCGCATCGTCGCCCTCGGCGCGACCGTCACTCTCGGATACAGCGCCGTGCGCATCGGGAACGTGATCGCCGGTGCCTTCAACGCGTCGCTCGCAGAGTGGGAGGGCTTCGCGTGGACCTGCGGCGATGTCGGCGCCATGCTCACGCTCATCGGCTGGCTAGTGCCCACCATCAATGATCAGGCTCAAAGCCTCCAGTACCGGATCAAGGAGTACCGCAGCTACTACGGCCTACGCCCCCTGTGGCTGGCGTTCTACAGCGAGGCGCCCGAGATCGCACTGCCGATCGACCGAGTCGACCCGGCCCAGAGGCGCCGCTTCCGCAGCATCTCGATCCGGCTCTACCGCCGAGCAGTCGAGATCCGAGACGGACGCTTCGTGATCCGTCAGTACCTTGATGCCGCAGTCCGCGAAGCCAGCGAAGCCCGCCACCGGGCCCGAGGGCTTCACGGAGAAGAGCTGTCCGCGGCCGTCACCGCCGACCAGATCCTCGCCGGAATCGCCGCCCGGGCCGCCGGTACCCGCCCGGAGACCGACCAGCTCACCGAGTTCGCCGACTCCGAACGCCAGACCAGCAGGCCCATGGACGACATCGACGCTCTCCTCGACGTCGCGCGCCACCTGCCCCGCCAGCCCGCCCGAGCCCCCCACCTTGAGCAGGTCTCCGCATGACGACCGACCTCACCCACCAGCCCGCTCACATCCAGCTCCAGGCCCTGGATCGCCGCGAGATCTCCAGCCGCGAACTGCTCGACCTCCACCTGGCGCAGATCGACGCCAGCCAGATCAACGCCGTCGTCACCCGCGACGACAGCGCTGCCCGAGCCGTCGCACACGCGGCCGACGAACGCCGCGCCCGCAACGAGAGCACCGGCATCCTCGACGGCCTTCCCCTCACGATCAAGGACAGCTTCGAGACGGCCGGCCTGCGCACCACCAGCGGTGCCGAAGACCTCGCCGATCACGTTCCCGCACACGACGCCGACGCCGTCGCCCGGCTCCGCCACCAAGGCGCCGTCATCATGGGCAAGACCAATACCCCGGCTTACTGCCAAGACCTGCACACCGACAACGTCCTGTTCGGCCCCACGCTTAACCCGCATGACCCCAAGCGCACTACCGGCGGCTCCTCCGGCGGCCCCGCCGCAGCAGTCGCCGCCCGTCTGACCCCCGCCGACCTCGGCAGCGACCTCGCTGGCTCCCTGCGGCTCCCCGCCCACTACTGCGGTGTCTACGGCCTGCGCCCCACGCAGGGACTCATCCCGGCCCGCGGCCACGTCCCTCGCACGCCGGGGTGGATCACCAGCAGCGACATGGTCACCCCCGGCCCCCTGGCCCGCCACCCCCGCGACCTCGACTTGCTCCTCGCCGCACTGACGACACCGTCACCCGACGAGAACAACCCCTGGAGCGTCACGCTGCCCACAGCGCAACGCCCGATCGGCCAGCTCCGCGTGGCAGTGTGGGCCGACGACGCGAGCTGCCCAGTCGACCGCAACACCGCCGATGCTCTCGCCACCGTCGAACGGACGCTGACCTCCGCCGGCGCGAGTGTCCGCCACACCACGGGGCCGGTCGGCTTCGCTGACTCTCTGCGCCTCTTCGAGCAGCTCCTCTACGCCACCACGACCGCAGCCACCGATGACGACGTCGGCGCCGCTGAACTCGCCGCTGCCCGTGACCTGCACACGGACGATGCGAGCCCTCGAGCCGCCTTCCTCCGCCACCGAACGCAGACACACCGTGTCTGGCTCCGCGCCAACGAGGAGCGCCTCCGGCTCCGGCAGACGTGGCACCGGTTCTTCGCCGACGCCCAGCACGACGTCCTCATTACGCCCGCCGCTCCTACTGCGGCGATCCCAGCCGGGAGCCGCTCTCTCGTGGTCGACAGCGTCGAGCGGAGCTTCTTCGACCAGACCGGCTGGGCCAACCTGACCAGCCACGTCGGTCTGCCCAGCCTGGTCATGCCTGCTGCGCGTAGCGCCGATGGCCTCCCGATCGGTGTGCAGCTGGTAGGACCGGCCTATTCGGAGCGGTCCTTGCTCGTGATGGCCGAGCACCTGGCGCCTCTGCTCGGCGGGACGGCCGGGGGCTTCATCGGATCATGGAGCGGATGACCTCTGCGTCGCCGTTGTAGGTGATGACGGCACCTTCATCGTCGGTAGGCGGTTCGAACCGAGCGAAGAAGTCGTCCAACGCTTCGGGAGTCACGTTCAAGGCATTGGCGTCCTTGCGCTGGTTGCGCGCGGCGAGGCGCCGCAGGAGCTCCTCCCTGGAGGCTGGCAGGTAGACGAGCAGCGGGAGTCCGCCTGCGGCCTGGACTGTCTTCTTCCATTCCTCGCGATCGGAACGACGCCACAGGCCGTGATCGAGGACGACGGCACGGCCCGCGCGCAGGTGCTCCGTGAGCTGCGCACGTACGGTCTCGACCGCAGGAGCCTCGCGCTCGAAATACCCGTGCTCGGGGTAGTCGACCCCATACCGGCCGTGGAGGCGGTGGACCTCCTCGTCAACGCTGAGGCGAACAAGGCCCATCGCGGCGAGGGCCTGTGCAAGGTGCGTCTTGCCGGAGCCGGTGATCCCGATGAGCAGGACGGCGGTCGGCTTGCTCACGATGTCGCGCTCCCTCGCGGTACTGCTGGTAGCTGCTGCTTACGTGCGGTCGCATGGTCCGTAGACGGCGGCTGCCTGGCCGGCGTGGAGGGCCCAGTATCGGTCTCCGTAGCTGAAATGCCACCACTCCGTTGGATAGTTCACAAAACCGGCGGCTGACATGACGCGGCAGAGCGTGTCGCGATGGGCCCGGGCGGCGCCGCTGATCGAGTTCGCGTGGGTGTAACAGGCGCCGTCGCTTTCCTCTGGGGAGGCGTTCATCCTCGTCCCCATGTCCACCTCCTGGCCGTCCGGGGCGGCGAGGGTCAGGTCGACGGCCGCGCCGGCGCTGTGCGGCGCGATCTCCGGTGGGGAGACGTAGCGGCTTGCGGCCTCGTGGACGCGGCTGTCGCTCCAGTTGGGGTGTCCGCGACGCAGCTTGGTCGCGTACTCCTCGAAGTACGCCCGCTGGAGCGCCGGAGGCCGGTACCCCTCGACGACGAGCAGGCGGAACTCAGTGGAAGCAGTCGCTGGGCGTGTTCCAGGCGCTCGATGAGCCCGTGCCGCAGGTGCGCGAAGTGGCCGTCGGAGTCCTGCTTGCGTTGATCGACGAGGAACAGGCAGGACGCCCGTATGTCGATGAGTTCCTCGCCGCAGTCCTGAACAGGGATAGCGGCGACCCGAGGGTCGGACATCAGCACGATCTTCAACTACGTCTCCTTCGACGCTAAAAGAGGAGCGGCGCGACAGGTGTACGTCGGTGTCGGCGGTCAGGCCAGGCCGTCGCCAGGCGTGGCCGCTGGTCCGGATGTGAAATGCGTGAAGTGCGCTGGCGAGTGGTCGATGGCCAGGTCGGGCCGCCATGCGGTGAGGATCTGGGCGCTGCACACGAACAGGCCGTCGGGCAGCTGATCGAGCGGGTGCCAAGCCCAGTCGCCGACGCTTTCGTCCGGCTGCGTGGTCGGCTGCCCCTGCCAGGCGTGGACGAGTGCGCCGACGGTGACCCGCAGGACACCTTCGACGTGGTCGACAAGCGTGCCCAGGAGCTGGACGTCGCCGGTCCGAGCGACCAGACCGGTTTCCTCGCCGAGTTCTCGGATCACCGCGTCCTCAAAGGATTCCCCGGCCTCCACGCTCCCACCCGGCAGTTCGAGGGTGCCGCGTCGGTGTCGGCCCAGCAGAATGCCCTGTTCGCTCAGCAGGATCGCTCCGACGCCGACGGCTGCGTGGGCTGCTGGCGCTCGGGTGCTGCGGGGCCGGCTGGAGACTCGCGCCGGCCGGTCGGGAAGGCGCCAGGCGTGGATGAGCTGCTGGATAACCGTGGCGCCCTCGTCGGGGTGAGGCAGCAGGTCGATGGCCTCGACGCGGAAGCCGTACTCGGTGAGCAGGTCCTCCCAAAGCTGCGGTGACAGGACCCACATCTGCCTCGGCAGGGGCGGATCGTCGCGCAGCAGGATCATCTGCTCGCGCGGCGCCACCTCCGTGGACGGGCCGCGGCCGTGCAAGTCGGTGTGGAGGAGCGAGAGGATCAGAGGGGCACCGGGGCGCAGTCCGTCGCGCAGCGCGGGCAGGGAGCGGTGCGGATCGATGAACCCGAGCGTCCCGATCGCGTATGCGGCGTCGAACGGCGCGGTGCCGGCCAGGTACTCGGCCACGTCTCCTTGGACGAACTCCACGCCCTCCACGTTCGTGTGGGCGGAGATAGCGCGTTTGTGCTGGGTCGGGGACAGCTCGATTCCGGTGACGCGGGCTCCGTGCGCTTGGGCGAGATGGACGGCGTGGTGGCCAGCTCCTGAACCGATGTCCAGGACGCGGCGGCCGGTGACGTCACCGAGGACTTCTGCTCCCGGTCCGCCCCCTTCCCAAGGCGACCAGGTGAGCTGGTCGGGGACGGGCGGGGTGTAGGCGCGAGCCAGTTGTCGCTGGCCATACATGTGCCAGGCCCGTGTGTTGGTGTCCTCGGCGGCCACGATTGCCTCCTATGTGGGTGCGCTGGGGATCAGCTGTGTGTGGTGAGGTAGGCGGGGCCTTCGCCGCGACGGGCCTGTTCGATGGTGTCGAGGCGGGCGAAGGCGCGCGGCGCCATCAAGCCCTGCCAGGTGGCGAGGTCGTGCACGGCCCACATGTCGTGCTCAGCGGGATCGAGTCGGATCCGACCGAGCTGCTCTGCGGTGAGCCGGCCTCCGGCGAAGATGAGCCCTACCTTGTTCAGCGGCAGGCGGGGCCCGGCGTGCAGGAAGTGCGTCAGGAGAAGCTTCGGCGTATCCAGGCCCAGTTCGAGGCCGGTCTCTTCGACCGCTTCGCGGCGAGCGGTTTGCAGCGGGTCCTCTCCTTGGGCGTCCAGGTTGCCGCCCGGGAACTGCCAGAGGCGCGAGCCGTAGACCGAGCGCAGTTGAACCGGCCGGTCGTGTTCGTCGCGGATGTACAGGCAGCCATACACCGTATGGTGGGGGACGGTGTGCGCGTACTGCGCGGGCGTCATCGGCATCGGTCGGCCTGGCCGTGCAGGGCGGTGGTCGAATGCGAAGGCGAGGACGCCGAGGCCCTCCTTGGCTGGCGGGTAGATGCTGCGGAGGTTGGCGAGCAGTTCGCCGGGCGGCCCGTTCGGGTCGATGCGCGCGGGGTCCTCTGAACTGAGCAGGTCCTCGAAGGAGGGGTACGGGGTGATCCGTTGCACGATGACGTCGAGCTCCCGGCCGGTGTCGCGGTCGTGGAAGACGACCGTGTCGCCGACTGCGACGGCGCGCTTCCGCGGGGTGGCCACCCTCACTTCGATCGTCTTGCGGCCTGCTTCCAGTTGGCGGTAGTACCGCCCGAGCAGGTGCATGTGGTGCTCCCGCGGTCCACCTCCTGTCGCCGGACTCGGGACAGATGAGATCGCCTGTTGGGTGTCGTCAGGCACGCGTGCCTCCGATCGATGGTCTGGCTGGTCCAGAGTTGAGAAGGGCGGTCGTTCGTGTCAGCTCAGCCGCGTCCCCTCCGCAGGGACTTCGTCGATGGCGGTGGGGCGAGCGGTGGGCAGGCCCCAGCGCTCTCGGGCTGTCTCAGCAGCGAGTCGGGCTTGCCGCGCTCCTGGCGGGCCCCATCCCAGAAGGGCGGCTGCCTGGGCGGGGGTGGCGAGCAGGCGTGCGAAGGGGTGGCCGGTGGCGGGGTCGACGGTCGCCGGCCCGATGTCGGTGACCCGGGCGGCTAGGCGGAGCCGGGCGTTGGGGCCCACTCCGCCGTAGACCTCGCCGGTCTCGTCCAGCACCCAGCCCAGTCGCACCGGGTCGGTCAGGGTGAGCTGGGCTTCCTCGGCGGCTTCGCGGTGGAGGGTGTGCTCGGGTGTCGTGTCGGTCCCTTCCACGGTGCCGCCTGGCAGCATGGGCAGGGCGCCCCGGGGGCTTGGGTCGGCGACGAGGACGACCCGGCCGTCGGGCACGAAGCACCACGCCCAGGCTTGCTGCACGGGGAGCCGTTCAGGGACAGGGTCACGATTGAGGGGGCTGTCCCACAGGGGCCGGTAGCGGACGTGGACGTCATGGCGGTCCAGGGGTGGGATGTCGAGGATGTGCCGGCCGTCGGCGAGGTGGGCGGTGGCGGTGTTCCCGAGGCGGGCACGGTAGGCGGCGAGCATGATCTGCCCGTCCACGGGGCGCAGCCGCTGCATCGCGTCCCGCGTTTCGAGGAAGGCGTACTCGGATAGTTCCTCGCGCGGCAGGCGGATCGCCTTCGCCTGGTCAGGGGTGAGGGTTCCGCCGTCGAAGACGTAGCGGATCTCTCCGGGGCATGGGATGCCGCGCCGGATGGCGGCGTGGTGCGACGAGAGGGAGTGGACGGCGAGCACGCTCGCCAGGGGCACGTTCGGCAGGCCCAGTTCTTCGGTGATCTCGCGTCGGCAGGCGTCGTGCGGGTGTTCGCCGGGTTCAACGACTCCTCCAGGCAGCAGCCACCGGTCGTCCTCGTGGTAGGTGGGGTGTACCAGCAGGACGCGGCCGACCTGGTCGGTGACGATCGCGGCGGCGCCGAGCCACACCGCGTGCCGGGAGGATACGGCGTACTGCGCTGCCGAGAGGGCAGCCCCCGGTGCAATGCGATCCGAAGAGGAAGCGGAGGAGGCCACGTGGCTCCGCCTTTCAGGACGGTGGTCGGGCGTGTGGATGGCGCGGACGGAGGAGCCGGGATCATGTAGGATCCGCGACTTCATGCGCACCGCGTCCTGCGGAAACGCTGTAATCCGGGCTTGATGCGCACTGGGCGCGTCGGCTGGGGATGAGCAATTCGCTCCAGATGGCGTTGTGCGGTGGTCACGGTGTGTCGTCGTTGTTGCCTCGGCTGGTGTGTTCCGCGGCCGTCGCTTTCCTGGGCCCAGTCAGACGGACGGGTGAATGCTGGCGAGAGATTCTGTAGTGGTTCAAGTACGCATGCTGGTCTTCGTCGAGTGAAGGTTCGTCCTCGCTCTCGACTGCCTCGCTGATGCGGTTCTCGATCCAGAAGCGGTAGGCCCACTCCTCGAAGGTGGGAGCGCAGTACTGGAGAGCCTCCATCTGCTCGTCCAAGTCGTCGATGTCACTGTTCCCGTTGAACTCGCCGCCGCTGTCGTGGGCTTCGTATTCATACTCGTACTCCAGGTGGGAGTGCACCACGAAGACCGAGCTGCCGGGACGCAGGTAGAAGTACCAAAGGACACAGTCCTGTTGGTCGCGGAAGAAGCGGACAAGGTAGGCGCCGGGCTCGACCGGACTGGGTATTGGCTTGGAGAGGCTGCTCCAGCAGCAAGTCAGCGACTGGTCGCCCAGGATGTCTGGAAGGTTCGCCGAAGTGAAGTAGGTGATGAAGTCCTGGGGGAGCGATAGCTCCTTCCGGTCCAGCTCCTCCGTCACTGTTCGAAGTTCGGTGACGCGGTCCACAGAGGTCTTGGTGCGCCCCCCGAGCCATTCGAAGGTCCCCTTGAAACGTCGTTCGTCCAACGGAGGCAAGGAATCGTGGGAGTAGTGGTCGTAGGTGTTGGGACAGGAACGATGACCACCCAGATCGCTTCCGCACCAGCTGGCCTCGAAGCGGATGTTCATCTGATTCCTTCCGTGTCTCGCCGATCTGTTGTCGCCGGGCGAGGGATCCGGTCATCGTACTGATCGCAGTGACTTGGCTTGGCTGTCAGACCTGACTGCCATAGTGCCGCTGTGGATGACGAGATCTTCTGGAACATGATCGAGAGCTGTCGGCGGCAGACTCGGGACCCGGACGAGCGCCTGGCCTGGCTGCGGGGGCAGCTGGCCCTTCGGCCTGAGTTGGAAACCGTGCGGTTCCAGATATCTCTGGATCGTGTCCTCGCCCCGACATTCACCTGGGACGTGTGGGCAGCCGCGGATCGGATCACGGGCTGGTGTTCCGACGACAGCTTCTTTTACTTCCGGCTGTGGCTGGTAGGGCTTGGCCGGGACATGTTCGAGCGGGTGGCCCGTGAACCGGACGCGCTGGCCGAGGCGCCGGAGGTTCAACGCCTTGCAGGGCGGTCCCCGAGGTCCTGGACGGACCACGAGTGGCCCGAGTGGGAAGAACTGGACTATGTCGCGGGACAAGCGTTCGAGGACGTGACCGGCAAGACTCACGACGACTTTCACGACGCCATCGATGCACAGAACTTCGAGGATCCCGAGCCGAAGGACCCGGCAGGTGAACGCTGGGACGTGAATCGCGGCGAGGAAACCGCGCGTCGCTTGCCACGTCTCAGCGCACTGTTTCCCGTCTCTGAGGCAGAGTGACGGGCTCACGGTGCAGCTGGTCGTCGAGGAGGGAGAGCAGACGAGTGGCTTCGTCAAGGAAGCGGCGTCCGTCTTCCGTGATGGTGAGGGGCCGGGACCGGCCAGTGCCGATGATGGTGAAGCCCACAGTCTCCTCGATCCGTTTCAGCTGGTAGTTGAGAGTGCCCCAGGTCACTCCGAGTTCGGCAGCGGCGTCCTGAAGAGTGCGGTGTCTGGAGGTCACCGTGAGGTGCCGTAGGCGCTGGATACAGTTCTTCGTCCGGCTGGCGGCGTGCATCGCGGGGGACAGATCGGTGTCGAGCGATGCAAAGGGGTTGGTGAACTGACCGGTGGGGTGTCGGGGGACGCCCCATTTGCTCACGAGCCGCATCACGTCGTCCTTGCGAACACCCAGTTCGCGCGCGATGTCGGGTGACGAGCGTCCCTTGTGGTGGTACTCCTTCTCCAGCCAGACGCGAGAGACGCTCTTCTCGAGGTGGCCGGCTGGGCGGCGTCGGCGGATCGGGATGCCTGCTTCGTCGAGTGCGTGCCGGACGGTATTGGTGCTGCAACCTGCCAGCTCGGCGATTTGGTGCTGGAGTAACTGCTGTTCCTGGTAGAGCTGTTTGAGGCTCTGTGGGGCCAGAATTCCCTGTCGTGGGGTGCGTCGGCCGGGGGTGGGTGGCCGCTGCTGGACGGGGTGCGGTGCGGTGGTGCGGAAGGTCTCGACGGCAAGGAGGAGATGGGCGTCGTCCAGGCCGAGCAGGCAGGCGAGTTCGGCGGGTTCCGGTCCGTTCGCGGCCTGCTGCGTGAGCTGGCTGCGGTTGATCGTCTCAGGGCCGGGCGGAAGGCCGGGATCCGTGATCCAGGCTGGTGGGGGTTCCCAGGACACAGGTTCGTCGATGCCGTGGGCTTCCAGGTTCGCGGCTGCCTGCTGGTGCAGGAGTTCATGCAGGTCGGGATGGAGTCGGTAGCGGAAGGTCAGGTGCCCGGCGGGTGTGCGCGAGGCGGCGCCGGGGTCGGCGCCCAGCAGCAGTTGTGTCAGGTGCCAGCGCAGCCGTTTGATCCGGACGGGAGCGTGCTGCCGCCAGCCGTGGCGTCGGCAGAGCGTCTGGTAGGCGTGGTGATCGAAGCCGACGCTGTCGGGGCTGAAGAGCCTGCGGCGGCGGTCGTAGTCGATGGGGACGGGGTGGCTGTCCAGGGCCTTGGCCAACACGGGCAGGATCGTGAGCAGGGTCTCGGTTCCTGAGGAGGCCACGGCCGCGTCCAGTGCCCGGCGGTTGCTCTTGGGGCTGGTGTTGCCCAGGAGCGACGCCGCTTGCGGGTAGTCCCAGTTCGTGCCGGGCAGCAGCATCAGAGAGGCGCATGCCCGCCGGAACCCGGCGACGGGGGTGTTGGTCCCGACGGGCAGGAGGCGGAAGGCCCAGGACGGCCAGATCATGGCGGGCAGCTTCGATGCCCGGTGGCGTACGTCCTCGTCACTGCGGTCGGGCCAGCCCGGGGTGGGGGTGGCGGTGGCGTAGCGCAGGCGGGCGATGAAGGTGAGCTCGGAGTCGGCTGCCGAGAGCATGCGGTTGACCACGCGGGGCCCTGCGGGCAGCCACTCGGAGATCTTGCTGGTGGCGTAGTTGCTTCGGGGAAGCCGCGGGCGGTCGGTGGACAGCAGCCAGGCGAAGACCTCGTCGCAGGCTGGATGACCGCGATCGGTGGCGATCACGGCCACTGCCGTGCCGACGGCGGTGTTGTGGGCGTCGTTGGCCTCGTCGCGAACAGCCAGGGCGGGCAGAGTGCCGCCGCAGTCGTCCAGGATCGCGTCGACCACTGATGGCGTGGAGGGAAACTCGTGGACGCCGCGCAGAGCCCGTCGGGCGAGGGCGTGGAGTTCCTGACCGCGGGTGCGGGTCTCCTCTGCCAGCGATGTGCCCAGGATCTCGCGGTTGACGGTGAGTTGAGCGGTGAGGACCGCCCCGTCGTGCTGCAGTGCCGGGACGGGGGACTCGGCGAGCGGGTGGCCGCAGCGGATGGCGCGTCCGGTTTCCGTCGCGTGCAGGCAGACGCCGGGAGACGAGGGTCCGCCCCGTCCCCGGGTGCTGACCGGCGGAGGGTGCCCGCAGGCTGGGCAGTAGTCGCGAAGCAGCAGGTTGTGGCGGGTGCAGGCGAACGACCAGGGCAGTCGCCAGAACAGCGGCCACCGCCCATGGTTGTCGGCCAGACAGGCCGGGCAGAACCGGCTGCGGGAGCCGTAGTGCCGCCAGGCCGGCGGTCTGCCCATGGTGCGATCGTCCGGGTCGATGGCCACGATGACACCGTCGAACCGGTCGAGCGTCATAGCGGCCAACGCTTCGGGCGTGAGCCCGGTGCGTCGGACGAGGGTGTCGCGTTCGACGTTCGTCAGCCTGCGGACCATGACCCTCGCGTCCGTCCCAGACAGCCCGAGAAACCGGGTGAACTCCCCGCCGCTGACAGCCAGTCGGCGGGCGTATGCCTCGATCCAGCTGTCGAGGGCTTCACCCTGGACGGGCGGAACCCACAAGGGGATCCGCTCGGGAGTCCACGGCGTCATGCCGACTTCCTGCGGTGCTCAGCTGGGGGCGTCGGGCGGGTGGTGAGCAGGCCGGCTTCGATGGCAGCTTCGAGTTCCTTGCGGGCCTCCTCCGCGGCTGCGTCGTTCTTGACCTGGTTCATCAGCTCCTCGTCCAGGCGCTCGTGGCCGGAACGGATCGCGCGCAGGCAGCCGCGGTTGATCAACGCCATGAGGGAGGCGAAGTGCCCGGTGGAGCGGGCGTAGAGGTAGTCCGAAAGGTCCCGGGCGAGCATCCCGGGATACTTCTCCGCCAGGACGAGTTTCTGTTCGATCGTCTTGAGTAGGGTGTGCCAGTGCTGGCGGCCTTCGTCGTCCTCGATCTGGAACGGTGGCAGCGTCAGCGGGGTGGTGCGGCGCCCGAACTGGGCGAGTTCCGTCTCCTTGTCGGAGAACCCCTCGCGCAGGACACCACGTTGCTGGACACCGACGCCGACGTAGATCAGGGTGACGGGGAAGACGTTCGCCAGGTACTTCAGCTGATTCGCCATGCGGACCGAGTTGGAGTTCGCCCCGGCGAGGAAATGGATGTCGTCGATGATGATCGCGGCTGTCTTCATCGACAGCACGGCGTCCACGGCCCGTTCGGCCAGGGTGTCGGCGTTCCCGGACGTCGGCAGCCCGTAGAAGCGGCAGATCGCCGCGTTCAGACCGCGGATCTGCGTGTTCCCGCTCAGCGCGATGTAGATGACCGGGACCCGGCGGTCTCCGCTCGGTGTCGTCTCCCCGCGCAGCACGACCTGCTTGCGGAACAGCTTGCGGCCGTAATCCCGCACGGCCGTGCTCTTGCCGAGCCCCGGATAGGCGTCCACCAGGGCCGCGGGCTTGGTCTTGTCCCCGTCCTGCCGGTTCGACTCGACAATCTCCTCCAGGGCGTCGTGCAGCGCGAGGAGCTGGGGTGTGTCGATCGGGCCGATGTTGGCGTGCCAGACCTCCCGGTTGTCGTTGTGCACCAGCAGATCCCGAGGCGAGAGATCTGCGAGCTGAGCCCGGGTGAACTGCGGAGGCTGGATGCGGTCCGGGCCGTTGACCTCCTGCAGCCAGCCCGGAAGCCGGGTAGGGGTGTACTGACGGTCATCACCCTCGAACGGCTCGACGCCGTCCGCCGTACTCAACGGCTGTCCCAGACATCGGCGTAGTAGTCGTCTTCATCGACCGGGGCGGCGCTGTCGTTGCCGGGGAAGCCGGCGTCGCACTCCTCGTCCTCGTCGTCGTCCCCGCCCAGGCCATCGTCCAGGGACCCGACGACATGCAGGCCAGGCCCGTCGGAGTCCTGCGCCGGGCCGGACTCCGTCGAGCTGAGGTCGGCGATGCGCCGGACCGACGGCAGGGCGGCGACCTCGTCCTTCGCGTCCTGCGGTTCGTCGTCCTCGCCCGCCAGCCGCAGCCGTTCCTGGGACAGCCGCACCGCCATCCGCCGCTCGGTGCGATCCGCGGCAAGCCCGGCACCCCACCGCTCCAGGAGTTCGATCAGTGCCCGCTTGGTGTCGGGGAAGCGGTGGGTCTTCTTGGCGAGACGGCGGGCGTAGACCAGGGCCTCCCTGCTGAAGGGGCCGTTCAGCAGGGCTGCATGCTCCCAGTCGAGCGTGTGCCACTTCCGCGTCTCGGGGTCCTGGAAGTACACCTTCCGCATGTCGCCGCGGTCCACCGCGATCGGCCACTTGCCCGCCTCCGCCCCGCGATAGGGACTGGGCTGGTTGCGGTGGTCGTTCAACGCGTCCCCGTTGTAGCGCAGTCCCTCGATCTCGACCCCGTAGTGGTGGATCGGGACACGTTCCTCCTCCAGGAACTCCAGGGCCAGGTTCGGGCGGGCCGGGATCCGTAGCGGGCCCGCTCGGGTGACGCCGTGCTCGAACATGTCCAGCGGGCACAGTTCCAGCCCCGGCACCTCCGGCACGGACAGACCACGGTGGCGGCGCCGGTGATAGATCCGGGTAATCCACTCGCGGATGATCGCTTCGAGCTCGTCAATGAAGAAGAACGCCTCGTCCTCGACCTTCTCGCCCCGGCTGTGCACGTCCGAGCCCTTGTAGCCGGGCAGCGCGGCCAGCAGTCCCTGGTTGAGGGTGCGGAACCAGCGTTCGACGGGCTTGTCGGTGGGCGTCTTCGGCCGGGCGGGCTGCAGGGAGATGTCCAGCTTCGCGCAGACGCTCTGGATGTGGTTCGAGAGGTAGACCTTGCCGTGGTCGAAGATGATCGTCTCGGCTGCGACCGTGGGCAGCAGCGGCTGCCCGTCCCGGTCGGCGAGCTTGTCCGCGTCGACCACGACGGTGGACGGCACTCCGCAATACGGCAGCGGCTCGCCTCCTCCTTGCGGCACCTCGCGAGGCCGGACCGTCTCGAACAGCACCCCCGCCACGTCTGTCGACTTCGTCGACACCGGAGTCAGCCGCAGGCCGGTGATGCACCGGCTGTAGAGATCCATCGCGACCGTGAGTTCGCACCGCACCCACCGGCAGGTCACCGGCTCCATCGCGAAGACGTCCAGGCAGTTGGTGTCCAGCACCACGTACTCACCCGGCCGTATCGCCCGCAGCCGGCCATAGGTCCCCTTGGGAGCGTTGGCGATCGACCGCTTGCCTTTCGTGCTGCCCTCGAAGGCGTTCGTGCCCTTCGAGAGCGCCCGCAGCAGCGCATAGCCCGTGGTGCGTGCCGGAACCGGGACCGTGCCCTTCCCGTACTCCTCCCTCAGACGCTCCTCGATCTCCATGAGGACCAGATTTCGCACCGGCCGGGAGGACTTCTCGTGGCCCTTCAGCACCGCGCGGGCCATCTCCAGCCACCGGGAGTCGGCCCGGTCCAGCACACTCGTCTTCGGACGCTCATGCACCAGTCCGGCCGGACCCGAGGTCTTCACCTGCCGTACCCAGTTCCGGATCGTGCTCTCTGCGACCCCGAGCTCCGCGGCCTTGGCCGCATACCGGTGCATCAGCGGGGTCCCGGGCGCATAGTCGGGTCGTGGCTCGCCCGGCAGGGCCAGTACCTCGTCGCCGAGCTGGTATCCGGTCATGACCTCCTGAACATGGCGGAATCTCCGCGTCAGCTCGTCATCGCCATCGTCGTCGAGACTCCCCAGAACGGCTGCTGCCGACGGCTCCTCCTGCGGCACCGGGACCAGGATCTCGGTTGTGGGGTGCGTCAGGAGCACGGAGATGTCGACCTGCCGCCACTTCGGCACTCCGACAACGGCGGCCGCCGGCTGGAGGAGAATCCGGCGGCCCTCGATCTCGGCGACCGTGAACTGCTCGCCGTCGAAGCTGATCGCAAGCCCTAGGGCCTGTTCCAGGTTCGGATCATTGGGTTCGGGGATTCGCCGGTGTCGGGCGGCTTGGGCCTGGTAGTTATCGAGGGTGGCGCGTGGTGATCTCTCGGATGCCGAGTGGGAGTTGGTCGAGCCGTTCTTGCCGGTGGGTGAGCGCGGCCCGGTCCCTGACCTGCGGCGGCAGTTCAACGCTGTGATGTGGCGGTTCCGGACTGGCTGCCCGTGGCGGGACGTGCCGGAAGAGTACGGTTCCTGGTCGACCGTCTACGGCGCGTTCCAGCGTTGGGCGGTGGCCTCCGTGCGGCTGAACTGGGCCGTTCCCGGGGCGGGCTGACCACCAAGACCCATCTCGCGGCCGAACGTCGGTGCCGGCCGCTGTCGTTCGTCGTCACGCCGGGACAGGCCGCCGACAGTCCCCGCTTCGTCGCGGTGCTGGAGGGCGTCAGGGTGCGTGGCCCGGTCGGCCGCCCGCGCACCCGGCCCGGCGCGGTCGCCGCGGACAAGGCGTACTCCTCCCGCGCGAACCGCGCCTACCTGCGGCGACGCCGCATCCGCAGTGTCATCCCGGAGAAAGCCGACCAGGCCGCCAACCGCAAAAAGAAGGGCTCGCGCGGCGGCCGTCCGGTCGGTCATGATCCGGACCTGTACAAGGACCGCAACACCGTCGAACGCTGCATCAACAAGATCAAGGAGTGGCGGGGCCTGGCCACCCGCTACGACAAGACCGCCACCAGCTACCTCGCCGGACTCCACCTACGCGGCGCCGTGATCTGGATCCGCAGCCTACGACCAACATGATCCGAACCTGGAACACGCCCTAGCCGTAGGGGCGTCGTCCAGGCGCTCACGCGCACCTCCGCAGCACCGACTCGCCCGACAACGGCCGCGACAGATCCGTCGTCAGCCGCCCGGACCACAACAGAGCCATCAGCGCCGGCCTCGCCTCCTCCGGCGGCCGGTCACCCGCCAACCGACGCTCGGCCAGGTCAAGTTCCTCACCGTCCACCACCTGCTCCCACGCGTGGTCCACCTCCGCCTCGGGCACCACACCGGGGCGCCGGTAGGCGGCCAGGAACCGCACGTTCTCCAGCAAGACAGGATCCGCTCCCGACCAGATCTCGTACTCCCAGCCGTGCTGCCGAAACAGCTCACCCGGCCAGGCCAGGGCGTCCACGATCCCCGGGTCCTGCAACCGGTCCGCCGGCTTGACGTTGACCACCCGCACCGTTCCCGAACGCATGACCAGCAAAAAGTCCGGAACATGGTGCCGCACCCGGTCACCGACCCGAGCCGCCAGCCGGCACGGCTGGGCGAAGATCTCCCGCACCGCGGGATCAAAGTCCGCCAGCAGCAGCCGGGCCAGTTCCAGGCGGCTCTCGTAGACCACGTGCCCGCCCGTCGTCACGGACGCGTACTTCCCCGAGTGGTGGGTCATCCCGTGTACCGACCGGACATCCCGCCACGGCCTCGACTCCGCGAAGTCCGCCAACCGCAACTGCCGTACCGGCACCTCACGCACCGCCGCGTCCTCGTACCGGATCGACGCCGTCGGAACCTTGCGCGTACGACGGGCGCTGCCCGTGCTCCGTACTGCCATGACGGGGACGGTACGGAGCACGGGCAACCCACACCCAGCGAAGATCGAAAGAGACCCGACGGAGATCGCCACTGACCGTAGCCATTGCCAACCAGATCGCGGATTTGCTAATCCACTGCTAACGATCCGCCTTCATCGCTAACGAAGTCGCGGATCCTAGAGATCAGGCGGCGCTGCCGCTCATCCGTCGCTGCAGCTCCCACAAGGACTGGAACAGCCTCGGTTCCTGGGTGAGTTGGGCATAGGTGCTTTCCTGGACGATCCGTTCTGCGTCCAGGACGCCGATCCGGTTGCTGATGGCCACGTTGGTGAGTCGCGTTGGCGGCAGGGGTGTGGACCGTGCTGCCGATCGGCGTCCGCCAGCGGACGACCGGCACGTCTGGGCCCGGCTTCGGCAGCCGGGCGACGGACATCAGCCGCTCGGCGTGCGGGCTAGTGATGAACCGCACGGTAGCGTGGCCGCGGACGGGGGCGGTTCTGGGGCGAGAGTGATCTTCATCCACGGAACGGCGTTCTCTCGGAAGGAATGCCCGACGGGCTCGATACCGCGTTGGTGGGGGAGGTCGAGACTGAAGCCGGTCACCATGATCATGTCTGTGGAGTCAGCGACGGAGATCAGGTGGGTGCCGCAGCGGGGGCAGAACCCGCGGCGAAGGTCTGGCCATGTCGAGTACCAGGTTGGTTCACCGCCGGGACCTGTCCAGGCCAGCCCGTTCTTGTGGAAGCCGACCCAGAGTACGGCTGGACCGCCGGAGATCCGGGTTTCGTGAGGACATGAGCACAAATGGGGATCATCCGGGAGGCCGCTTACCTCGTACGCGATGTCACCGCACTGGCATCGGCCGGTTCGGATCTCTGGGGCCAGGAGGGTGACAGCCTGTTCGGTGGCTTCGGATCCGTCGGCCTGCTGGCTCTCGGACACCAGGCGGGGCGGTGTGTGCACCAGCACCGGGTCACCGGAAGGACTGCGTGTGGTGTTGCAGATTCCGCGCTCGGTTTGTTCGGAGGGGCGGGTCGTCTCGGCCATGGATCTCCTCGGGGAAATGGGATGCGGACGGCAGGGTCGTGGAGGTGTCTAGCAGGTGCAGGGATCAATGAGGGGTGGGACTCGACGCCCGTGAGCCGGGGTTCCGCCGGGCTCACGTATGCCGGACATAGCAGGCCGTTCTGGTCCGGCGCGCTTCAGCGCCAGCCCCACGTCTTTCGTACGGCCGGGTCTACGGCGAAGGCACACGGCCCGGCCACTGGAACACGAGGCGGCTGTGGGGCTTGTCCAGGACGTCGCCGGCGGGTAGCTGGCGGTCGGGGGTGCTAGCCGGGTGAACGGTCAGGACAGGGTCGTTTTGCTTGCCGTCGTTCGTGCGTACGTCGCGGTCCCAGGCTCTCACCGTGGCCGCCAGCTGCTCGGCGAGCTGCTGGCCGTGCTGGCCGAAGGCGTGGACGACCCACACCCACTCCTTTTCGGCAGGGCTGTCACCGTGCCGGGTCTGGACGTGGATAAGGTAAGCGAGTGAGGCGTCGCCGAGGATCGCCGGCGCGTCCCCGTCCTTCGCGATCTGGGTGACGCCGGTGCCTTTGTCCCGGTGGGCGGACAGACGGACGAAGCCTGGCAATGTGGTGGCCGTGTAGAGCTGCAGCGAGCCGAAGTAGAAGCCCGCCCCCATGGTGACCCCGGTGGCGACCTCGTGGCGCGGCCCGCGCAGCGCCTCCTCCAATCCGTGAGTCGAGGCGGGGGTGCCGTCTTCGAATCGGAGCGTCAGCTCGCCGTCGAGGAGGTCCACGGCCGGGATGGGGCGGGCGTGTTCGCCCTGGGCGCGGAGGAATCCGCAGTGCGTGAACTTCCGCGCGTGCAGTACCTCGCAGCGTCGCTCGAACGCGATCGCCCGGGTGTATCCGTGGATTTCGAGGGGCAGGACCAGGCGCCCGCCCTCAGCTACCTGCTCCCGCCAGGAGGGCGAGATGTCCCAGGAGTTGTAGGTGATCACGATTGCGTCGAAGCCGCCGCGCGGTACGAGGTGTGCGGGGGCGCCGAGTGCCGCATCGCCCTGGAACGCGGTGACACGGCCGCTGCCGGCCTCTGTGGTCAACCGCCGGGTGCGGTGCACGACGTAGGGGTCGATGTCTCCGGTCACCACCCTGCCCGTGGGGCCGGTCACGTGGGCGATGAGCTCGGCGTTGTAGCCGCCGGATCCCGCCTCGAACACGATCGCTCCCGGCTTCAGGCACAGGCTTTGGAGCATGTCGGCCTGGAGCCAGGCAGCGGACACCGAACTGGTCGCCTTCCCCGTCTCGTCGCGGCGGGTGATGACGGCCCGATCGCCGCTGTCGTACGCGGTCTTCAGGTCTTTCTCGGGAACGAAGCGGTGCCGGGGCACCGTGTGCAGCGCCTGCTGTACCGGTTCGGAGGGCGCCCAGCCGCCGTCGATGACCGTCTGGGTCATCTGCTGGCGCAGCCGGACAGCTTCGGCCGGTTCGCCGGGCACGGGCGGCTGGTCGATCGCGAGCGGATAGGAGTGGACCGGTGCAAGGCCGGGAATAACCCCGGGCCAGGTCGCGCCCAGGGCCTGCGCGGCTGGAGCGAACACGGGACCGAGGCAGGCCACGGCGTGCAGGTCATGCCACTCCCACCGGTCGAACAACTGCCGTTCTCGGTTGGCGAGGGTGCCGGACCATGCGGTGATACGGACGACCGCGGTGAGCCGCGGCACGCCGTGGCTGTCGTCGGCCAGCATCGTGACCACGTGCGCGTCCGAGGCCGAGGCGGTCAGGCCCGTCTCCTCGGCCAGTTCCCGAACCGCCGCCGCTTCGAAGGACTCCGCACCACTGGTCTTCCCGCCGGGAAGTTCCCACATGCCCCGGCGCGAGCGGCCGAGCAGGACCCGGCCGCCCTCGTCGGTGACGACCGCAAGGGCGCCTGTCACAGCCAGACCGGTGGGCGGTCGCTGCCGCTCCACCGCCCGGGTGCCGGTGTGGCACGGGCCGCGCAGGACCAGGACAGCGAGCTGGTCCGCCTCCAGCCGCTCGACGGTCTCCCAGCCTTCGGTGAGCAGGCGGACCTCGTCCTCGTCGAGGGCGATGTCCCGTCGTTCGGCCGGGGTGTGCTCGACCACGGGGGTGATGACCACAAGCGTGCCGCCGGGCCGCAGTCGTTCACCGAGCCCGTGCAGGACGCGGCTGCGATCGCGCAGGAAGGGGTACATCAGTCGCATGGTGACCAGGTCGTAGCCGTCCTCGTGCAGCTCTGCCGGGTCGTCGCGCTCGATGTCCAGGCAGATCCAGTGCACCCGCTCGACGCCGGCATGTTCGTCACGGGCCCGGGCGAGAGCACCGTTGGCGAAGTCGACGGCGTCCACCGTGTAGCCGAGGGAGGAAAGGTAGGTGGCCAGGCTGCCGGTGCCGCAACCCACATCGAGCGCCCGTCCGCCGCCGTCGGGGACGGGAGCGTGCTCGGCGAGCAGGGCCCCCTCGCGCTCACCGAGTTCCCGGAACCCCTTGCCGTCGGCATAGTGCTGCTGCCACTGGTCGCGGACGACGTACGCCACAGTCGTGCTCCTCAACTGCTCTTCTGCTGGTGGGTGGTGTGGTGTGCTGGTCAAAGACGGTTCGTGGCTCGGAGCCGGGCCAGGGTGCGGCGGCCTCGCTCGACGAGTTCCGGATCGCCGTGGGCGGCGCCGTACTGGATGCCGGAGACGGCATCCAGTAGCGACAGGACGATCAGGTGCTTTTCTTCGGCGGGGGTCAGGGGGCGGCCGTAGCCGGTCATCAGGGCCTGGTGCAGGTCCGGCCGGCCGTGCCAGGCGTCGGACAAGCGGACGAAGTCCCTGACGGCCGGACCGCCTTCGCTTCTTTCGAAGTCGATCACGTACAAGGTGCCCGTCGACTTCTCCCAGCGAAGGTTCCGCCGCTGGAAGTCACCGTGCGTGGGAACCCTCTCCAGGGCCGGCAGACCAGCGGCCCCCTTTGCGGTGGCACGGATGAACGCCTCGTCCCCGGGCTCCAAGTAGGCGCGTGCGCCGTCGAGGTGCCGTTCCAGCTTCCCGACCGGTACAGCGTCGGGGAGGGGCGGCAGTGCCGGGACGCTGCGGTGAATGGTTGCCGCGAGCTGCCCGATGCAGTGGAAGATCCGCCGCTCCTGGTCGGGCGGGTGGGCGGCGCCGTGCAGGGAGCGGCCTGGCACCGCGGTGATGACGATGGCCCGCAGTGATTCGTCGGCGGCCACCAGACGGGGTGCCAGCGAGCCCAGACGGGGAACCCAGCTGCGGTATGCGGCCAGCTCGCGCTGGTGGAAGCGGTCGTTCTGGTGGATCTTGACAAACCACACCCAATCCTCGGCATCGCGTGCCCGCCACACGTGACTGCCCTTGCGTGCCCAGGAGACATCCGTCCAGCCGGTGATCCTGCCGACCGCCCGCTCGACGAAGTCCCGCACCGCGTCCTCGGGGACCGTGCTGCCTGGACCGGCGTCGGGCACGATGCGCAGCCGGTCGACGGCCGGGGCGTAGGCAATGGGATCGCCGGGCTCCTGGAAGTGCAGGGCCATCCGGGCTCCGGCCCGGTAGGCGTCCAGCCCGGCCCGGCAGTAGGCCACCATGAGCTGCGGCAGCGCGCCGAGCGGGAACCAGCCCATGGCGTCGCACCGGTCCGGCTCCATGACGCGGGGGTTGCCGCGCCAGTGCCGGACCTCGAAGAAGAACCCGACGCGTGCGCCCCCGCCGGGGGAGCGGTGGTGCACGGTGACGGCCGCGCGGACATCAGCGGGGTCGACGATGACGCCGGTCTCCTCGCTGGTCTCCCGCACGAGCGCGGTGACGACATCCTCTCCGGGGTCGAGGTGACCAGATGGGAGATGCCACAGTCCTGTCGCGTAGACGTCGCCGGCCCGCCGGGAGAGGAGCACTTCGGGGCCGGCCGCGGTCTCGCGGACCGCGACCAGGTGCACGTCCAGCGGCTCGGTGTGCCGCCCCCCGCTCACCGGTCACCGCCGGGGCGGCGCGCGAGCAGCACGGTGAACACGGCGTCCTCGACGAGCCGTTCGCCTCGGGCGTGTTCCTCCAGCAGCAAGTGGGCCTCCTGCTCGAACCGTGCGTGC
>CBFHCJ010000021.1:0-24655 GCA_965654005.1 uncultured Streptomyces sp.
CCTGCGCCGCGCCCACCGGGCCGCTCACGCTGAGCGTCAAAGCCGACCAGGGCGGCGCAACATAGCCGACGATCGCCGGTTAGCCAAACCGGCGAATCTCCGGACTCTTATACAGCCGCCGGGACAACCCCGCGGCATCTTCCCCGCAATCCCTATGCCTTCACGGAGGTTTCTTCCGCATGCGCTCCACCCGAATTGCCATATCCGCAGCCATGCTCGGCGCACTCGCTCTGCCGGTGCTGTCCGCCACCACCGCCAGCGCGACCCCCGCGAGCAGCTGCTCGTCCCAGCCGCCGCTGCCGTACGAGGTGCACACCGCGGCCGTGACCATCCGGTCCAAGGCCACCACGCATTCCACCGCGCTCGGCGTGCTCTACAAGAGCCACAAGTTCACCGTCACCAAGAAGAGCGGCAACTGGCTCTACATCACGGACAAGACCACAGGCGTCAAGGGCTGGGTCTCCGGCACCTACGTCTACCGCGACGTCCGAATGTGCACGGACTGACAGGCCCACAGCAGGCGCCCGTAAGCGGCTGAGCCACCGGGTACGGCAGCCCCTCCCATTCCCCAGGGATCGGCCTTTTGAGAACAGGAGATTTCCCTATGTCCGATGGCATATCCGATGAGTCTGAGGATGTCGTGGGCGTGCTCACCGAACGGATCGAAGCGCGTTTCGGCATGGGCATGGACCAGTTGAAGTCCGCGGTCGCCGCCGCGCCGACCGCGAATCCTGATGCCACCGACGTCGTCAAGTGGCATGGCCTTCTCGTCGAGAGCCAGTCCGTGCTGGACCGTGCGGAGGACGATCTTGTTGCTGCGCTGCAGACCCAGCCCAGCGAGGTCGACGATCCGACGATGGGCCTCGCCCACCGGGTGAACGCGGCTGTCACCGCCCGCGACGGCCGGGCCATGGTCGTGCGGTGGCTCCTTGACCCGGACGCTCCGGGGAAGAAGGACCTTGCCGCCCAGCGTCTCGCCCGCCTCCGGCCCCGAACCGGTCCGGCGGTGCAGACCAGCGCTCCCCACCGTCCCGCCGGTACAGCCGCACCGGCGTCGGCGTGGCGGTCGGCCAGGGTCGCCCGATGAGCCGGGGCGAGGCCAGCACCATGGACGACGACCTGCAGAAGGTCTTCGGGAAACCGATACCCGAGCTGTACGAGGCGGCTGCCGGCCAGGATGCTTCGCCCGCGCTCGCCCGTGCCCTGGAGCTGCGGTCGTTTCTGGCGCTCACCGAGGAGCAGGTCGTCCGCGTCCGAGACCGCGTCCACGCCGACATGGACCCGGACCGCGACATGGGAGAGCTGTCGGCGGACAAGCTCCGCTTCGACGCGCAGTGGCTGGAAGCAGCCCTGGAGGCCCGCGACGGCTACCGCGCCGCCCTCGGCGAACTGCTGCGCACCATGCCCCCGCCTGCCCAGCAGGCACGCCCCGACCCCACGCCACAGCTCTGGCCCACCGAAACCCTCCCCCCGTCTCCCCCCCCGCCACCCCAGCGGGCGGGGGCGGCCCGGGCCCGCCGACCGTGAAAGCCCCCGATTGCCCCACCTCACGTCCACCGACATAGCCGGACGGATCGAGGACCTGTACGGTGCGCCGCTCGCCGACCTCGAAGCCCACGCCCAGGACCAGCCGCCCGGCATGCTCTCCGCCCTGCTCGGCATGCACGAGGGCCTCGCCCTCGCCGAGCGCAGCATCGACGTCCACCGCGACCACCTCGCCCGGCTCCTCCACCCCGAGCGGCAGATCGGCCCGCACGAGGTCTCCCACCTCCTCGACGGTGCACGCCGGCTAGCCGAAGCCGTCGCCGTCCGCGACGTCCATGCCAAGTCGGCCGCCGCCGTTCTGCAAAGCCTGGCCCGCGTCCCAGCCCCCACACATGCCCCGCCGGCTTGCTCGCCGCCCGTTCCGGCTCCACCTGTTGCGGCGCCGAGCCCGGCGCACAGCCGCTGACCCCAGGCGATCCCTCTCTTTCCTTCACCCAGGAGCTCCTCCCTTGGCCATCACCGCTCTGCCCCCTGACAGCGACGCCGACATCGCCCGGGTCACCGAGGCCCTCGCCATGATCACCCCGCGCTGGAACGTGAGGATCCTCCTGGCCCTCTCCGGCCCGCCGCTGCGCTACAGCGAGCTGGCGGCCAAGGTGTCCTGGCTGCAGAACGGCCAGCTCCACCCCAAGCTCAAGTCGCTGTGCGATGCCGGACTCGTCGAACGCACCGAACACACCGCACGGCACGTGACCTACCGCCACACCGAACGCGGTGCGGCCCTGCTGCAGGTCCTGCCGGTGATCGTCACCTGGGCCGAGGAACACCTGGAGAAGGCGGACCGCCCGCTGCCCGCGATCGAGCAGATCGAGGACAGCCTGACCCTGCTCACCCGGCGCCACGCCGCCGCCATCCTGTGGGTGCTCAAGTCCCGGCAGGAGGTCAGCGGCCGGGCCCTGGCCCGGATCGTGATGCCCAGCAGCGATTGGACCAACATCTACCCGCCGCTGCGGCAGCTCGTCGCCGACGGCCTGGTCGACACCGAGGGCATCGGCCAGCCCTACCGGCTGTCCGCAGCCGGCGATGGCCTTGGCCCCGTGCTCGGAGCCCTGTCCGCCTGGTCCGCCGGGCAGCCCCTCGACCAGGCGTCCCACCATCCGGTCTGGGGACACCCGCAGGCGAAGCCCGCGCCGAGGCCGTGGCTCAGCAGCCAGCCACGGCCGGCCCCCGCGGCGCTCCCACCCGTTCGCACGACCGGATCCTCTCCGGCGTGGCACCACCGCGATCTCTTCTCGCACGCCACGACCGCCCGCCCGAAGGCAGCCATCCCGGCGGGAGGCCCTCGCCGATGAGCACCCCCTTCACCCCTGCCGAAGTACGCCACGCCGTCGAACTTCTCGCCTCGCGCTCCTTGATCCGCCTGGTCACCGAGATCGACGACAACGGCGCCATACCGCCGCGACGGCTGGCCGGCACCCTGCCCGACCTCTCCACGCACCAGCTGCGGAGCGCCTCCGACACGGCCCGCGCCCACGGCCTCGTCCGGATCGCGCCCGGCTCCGGTCTGGAACTCACCGACGGCGGAATGGAGTTGGCCGACCTGTACGACGCGATGGCTCGCTGGGCCCGGCGTCACGCCTTCCCGGCCCCCGTCTGCGAGTTCAGCCGCCGTATCCGGCACGTCCTCGACCTGTTGGCGCCCTCGCTCACCACCGAGCAGGGCGAGGGCCTCGCACCGCTGTCCGCCGTGACCGGCGCCGGGGCGGCGGCGGACCTTGCCCGTCCCCGCACGCTGCTGATCCAGTGGCTGGCCGCTAACCCCGAGGTGGCCAGGGCGTTCGAGCCTGAGCCGGTCGCGTGAGCGCAGCGGTCACACCCCGGCACGCACGCCACACCGCCGGGCTGATGCGCGGCATCTACCTGCCGCGTACGGCGGATGCGTTGGCGTTCGCCATGTCCACCTATGGCATCCCGCTGCTGGTCCTGGCCACCACGCGCTCCGCCGCGCTCACGGGAGCGGCGTTCGCGTTGGAGTGGATCCCGAGGCTGGCGGCTTTCGGGTGGGCCGGATCGATCGTCGACCGGCGCGGGGCATCCGTCGTCTTCCACCTCGCCTCCCTGGGACGTGCGATGGCTCTCGCCGCCGGCGCGGTCCTGCTCCGCCTTCACCCGTCCGGCACGGTGGCGAGCGTGACCGTCATGGTGCTCGCGGCGGTCACGGGCGTGCTCACCGAGTTCAGTTACATCGCGGCCGAGACCGCGGGCGCTGCCGCCGGCCGCCGAGCGGGAACGCGGGCCCATCGCGTTCAGGCCGTCCTGCTCGGCATCGACCAGATTGCGACCCTGGCCGGGCCGGCGCTCGCCGCAGTGCTCCTGCTCGCCGGGCCGCCGCCGATGCTCGCGGTGATCACCGTGCTGTCGCTTCTCGCCGCGCTGCTCGCCCTGCGCACACCCCCCTCGTCCGTCGCCCCGGCCCGCACGCCGAAGCGGCAGGCCAGCGCCGGGCTGCTCACCGGGTGGCGCACCATCCGCTCGCTACCCGCGCTCGGGTGGCTCGTGACGGGGCTGACCCTGTCCAACCTCGCCACCGGGCTCCTCCAGGCGGCCGGTCCCGTGATCGTCGTCAAGCACTTCGGGCAGTCCACCACCGACGTCGGCCTGGTCTGGTCCGCCGCTGCCGGAGCGACGCTCCTCAGCGTCACCCTCTGCCGGGTTGCGATCGACCGCCTGGGCCTGTGGCCGGTCGGCGCGGCCTGCGCCCCCTTGCCTCGCTCGCCACTCTCGCCGCCGCCCAAGCCCCCGACTACCTCTCCTACCTCGTCCTGGTCGAGGTCCTCATGGCGGCCGAGGGCGGCATGACGGTGGTCCTGCGCACGCTGCGCTCCCTGCTGATCCCACCGGAGAAGTTCGGCAGCACCCTGTCGGCGACCATCCTCATCCTCCTGCTGCCCTACCCCGTCGCCGGGGTACTGACCGCACTCACGCCGCCCGACGCACTGGGCCACGTCATCACCGCCTGCGCCGTCCTGCAGGGCCTCGGACTGGCCCTCGCCTTCACGCGCCTGCGCACCGATCCCACCCTGCGCACCTGACCCTGCACTTTTCCCCAGCCTGTGGAGAACCCCATGCCCACTGCCGTCTCCGGGACGAACCGTGCGAGCGGTCGCACCATCACCGAGCGGTTCCTCGCCTTCGACACGCAGAATCCACACGTCTACCGCGCCCTGGAACGCATGGCCGCCCGCCGCCTGGCCGCCGGTGCCACGCGCGTCGGCGTGAAGGACCTCTTCGAGGACCTGCGTCGCCAGCTCCCTTACGGAGTCGCCGGACTGAACAACAACTTCACCGCCCTCTACGCCCGCCGTCTGATCGCCGCGCACCCGAACTGGGCCAGCGCGTTCGAGCTGCGCCGCCGACGTGCCGACTGACGGCTTCCCGTCCGTTTCCTCCCCTCTGTGCGCCCCCGGCCCGGGACCGACCACGCCGCGCAGCCCCGCCTGTCCCGCTCGCGCTGGAGCAGGCGGGGCAGCTGCAGCGGCCCTCGGTCGCCGAGGTCCGCCGTCCACACATCCCCGCCCCCTCTTCCAATACGAGGAGCCTGTTCTTGTCCGACCGTCCTGTCGTCCTGGTCGTCGCCGCATCCGACATGGAGGCCGAGGCGTACCGCGGGTACTGCCTTCAGTCCGTGGCCGCCTGCTACGACGTCGTCCTGATCACCGGCGAAGAGCCCTCATGGGAGACGCCGTACCTGCGGGAGTGCGTGGTCGTGCCCGACCCGACCGATCAGGCGGCGCTGTCCGCCGCCGGCCGGGCCCTGGCCGACCGCTACGACCTGGCCGGCGTGTTCACCTGGACCGAGTGGTACCTCGTCCCGGTCGCCCGCCTCGCCGGCCAGCTCGGCCTGCCCACCACCGCCCCGGAAGCCATGCAGGCATGCCGTAACAAGGCCACCTCCCGCACGTTGTTCGCCCGGCACGGGGTCCCGTCAGCTGCCTCGGTGAGCGTGCGCACGCGCGCCGAGGCCCAGGCGGCAGCCGAGCGGATCGGCTACCCGGTCGTGCTGAAGCCCGCCGCTCACGCGGCCAGCATCGGGGTGATCCGCGCCGACACGCCCGAACAGCTCACCGCCGCCTTTGAGTTCGCCGACCAGGCGGCCGGGCTGGGGCGGGAGTCCACCAGCGTGCTGGTGGAGGAGTATCTCGACGGGCCCGAGGTGTCGGCCGAGTGTGTCACCTACGGCGGGGAGACCACCGTGGTGGCCGTCGCCCGCAAGACGGTCAGCGCCCCGCCGTATTTCGAGGAACTGGCCCACTCCGTCGACGCCGCCGACCCGCTGCTCGATGTGGTCGCTCCGGCGGCACGGGCCGCGATCCATGCCCTGGGGATCACCGACGGCGTCTGTCACGTCGAGATGCGCCTGGTCGACGGCCGGCCGCGGCTGGTCGAGGTCAACGGCCGGATCGCCGGTGACATGATCGGCCACCTCGTCCAGCTCGCCACGGGCATCGACCTGCCGCGCGCCGCCGCCGACATCGCCTGCGGCCGTGCCCCCGACCTCACCCCGACCCGGTCCTCGGCCGCCGCGATCCAGCTGCTCTACCCCGACACCTCCGGCACCCTGCTCCGCCTCGGATTCGACGGCGTCAGCCCGCGCTGGCTGGAACGCGTGCACTTCCAGCACCAGGTCGGCGACCAGCTGCTCCTCCCGGTCGACGGCGGCAACATGTTCACCGCCCGTATCGGCTACCTGATCACCACCGCGACCACCGCGGACCTTGCACAGGCCCGCGCCACGCAGGCTGTCCGCCATCTGCAGCTCGACGTGGCGCCCCGCACAGCCGACGAGCCAGCTGCGGGTGGCCGCCCCGCATGACCCGCACCGACGCTTCCGTGCGCCGCAGCCGGATTCTGCTGACCGGCTACTTTCTCGGCCTGGGCGTGGTGATGGCTATCTGGGGCGCCCGGATGCCGGCCATCCAGCACGCCGCCCACCTCACCACCGCCGGACTGTCCCTCGTCCTGCTCGCCGCCGCCCTCGGCATGGTCGCCGGACTGCAAGCCGGCGGCCGACTCGCCCGGCCCGACCGACTCCCCTTGCTCCTGATCGGCGGAGCGGTCGCACTGGCAGCAGCCCTCGCCCTGCTCGGGCAGTGCCGGACGCTGGCGTCGCTACTCGCGGCGGCCCTCGCCTTCGGTGCCGCGCACGGTGTCCTGGACGTCGCCGCCAACACCGCGGCGGTCCGCTGCCAGAACGACGCCGACCGGCCGGTCATGTCCTCCCTGCACGCCGCGTACTCGATCGGCGCCCTGGGCGGTGCCGCCCTGGCCGCCGCCACTGCGCGCACAGCCCACACCACCCTGTTCCTGGCCGCCGGCCTCGCGCTGACCGCGACCGTGCTCGTGGCCGGTCCGCGCACCCTCGCACTGAGCGGCGCCGACCAGCCCAAGCTCCCCGATCCCCAGGGGGCCGGACAGGGCCGGGCGGGAGGCGTGTGGCTGTTGGGGGCGCTGGCGGCTGCCAGCCTGCTGGGCGAAGGGGCGGCAGCCGACTGGGCCGCAGTGCACCTGCACACGCTGCACGCCACAACCGCCCTCAGCGCGACAGCGTTTGCCCTCTACAGCACGGGCATGGCGATCGGCCGGCTCACCGGCGACCGGCTCACCGCCGCCCTCGGCGCCCCTGCCGTGGTCCGCACCGGCGCTGCGCTCGCCGCCGCCGGACTGGCCACCGGCGTCCTGGTCGACAGCGTGCCTGCGGCGCTGGCCGGCTGGGCGGTCTTCGGGCTCGGCCTGTCCGGCACCGTCCCCTCCCTGATCACCGCCGCCGGCAGACACGGCCCCAGAGCCGTCGCCACGGTCTCCGTCACCGGCTATCTCGGCCTCCTCGCCGGCCCCGCCGTCATCGGCGCCCTCGCCAGCGCCACCACCTTGCCCACGGCCCTGCTGCTGCCTGCCCTCCTCGCAGCCGCTCTCGCCGCCCTCACCCGCCGAGCCCTGGAGAACACCGCCCCTTGACCCGTCCCACCGGCCCCGACGCCGTCATCCTCGACTACAACGGCGTTCTCGGCCTGCAGCCCACCCGCGCCCAGTGGCTACGGCTGGCCCGTACCGCTTCCTGGCCCGAAGATGATCTCGCAGCATTCCAGCGCGCCTTCTGGAACGCCCGCGACCTCTACGACGCCGGCCAGCTCAGCGACCTGGCGTACTGGGCCCGCGTCCTCGGCTCCCACCCCGGCCCCCGCCTGTTGCGCGAACTCCTCGCCGCAGACACCGACATGTGGACCGCGACCGACGCCAGTGTCCTGTCCGTCCTGCGCCGCGCCCATGCCACCGGACTGCCGATGGTGCTGTTGTCCAACGCACCCGCCCACCTCAGTACCGTGCTCGACACCCACGACTGGCGCCGCATGATGACCCAGGCGCTCTACTCGGCCCGCCTCCAGCTGTGCAAACCCGCCCCTGACACCTACCAGCAGGCGCTTCAGGCCACCGGGGTCCGTGATCCACGATGCGTGCTGTTCGTGGACGACCGCGTCGACAACTGCCAGGCCGCCGCCCGCTTGGGCCTTCGCACGCTGCACTACACCGGCTCGACCGATGCCCTCCGAGCAGCTTTGCTGCCCGCTGCCTGACTCATCCGCCTCGCCGCTACTGAGGAACCCGTGTCCCTCCACGACGACCTTCACACGCTCGACGGAGACGTCTTCGTCTCCCCCCGCTATCTCGCCGGCAGCACCAGCACCGGCGACCTGGCCCTCGCCCCGCTCCTCGACCATGGCTGGGACCTCCAGCACGATGACCTCGGCAACGTGTATGTGAATGCCCCCGACCGGCGCGTGCGCCTGGGCTACCTGCCCGAAGGCGAGGACGACGGGCTCTGGCGCATCAACGCCTACAAGGACCCGTTCGGTCCGCCGACATGGGGAGTCTGTTTCAACGACCGCGTCCCCACCGAGTTGGTCCAGGCGTTCACCACCGCCCTCGCCACCGCCTACGAACAGGGGCCCGATGCCTACCTCGCCAGGCCGGTCACCGGGATCGACGAGCACGATCCCTTCCTCGCCGTCGTACCTCTCCTGAAGCAGGGCTGGGAGATCGACCGTCCCCGTTGGGGCGTCTTCGCCGTCCAAGCCCCAGACGGTCTTGCCGGCATGGAGTTCACCACCGGGGACCTCGATCCGGAAGCCGAGCTGACGACCCGTGACGCCCGCTGGCAGCTGTGGGCGGGCAAGTCCATCGACCGGCCCGTCTGGTACGCGACGGCCAGCACCGACACCCCCGTCGCCCTGCTCACCGCAGTCACCCGGTGCGTCGCTGATCCGGCTCCGCTGCCCCGGTGGCGCCAGGACACCCTGAGCTACATCGAGGGCATGGCCCAGCTCACCCCCATCGTTCCCCCGCAGCCGCCGGCCCCTACCCCGCTTGACGTGCGGCGGGCTGCCGTGTCCCGCCGCCCGGCCGCGCTTCCCGCTGTCAGCGTCCCACGGTGGAGCACCACCAGCCGACCGGCCCTGCCCGGCCCGCGCCGATGAAGTCGGCCCCACCTCGACCGGAGATTCCTCTTGCCCCTGCAGGCCGCCGAGTTCTTCGCCGAGCTGTGCCTTCCCTTCCACGACTTCGCCGTCGTAGGAGCCACCTACTTCGCCGTCCCGGTCCCGGGCGCACCGCTGCGGCTGCGGATCGACTTCACCGCCACCATCCACGCGGACACCTACGGCGGTCTTCGTGTAGCGGTCATCCACCCGGACCGCGGTGAAATCGACGCGGTCGCCCTCAGCTTCCTCGATCACGGCACCTTCCACCGCCGCGACGAAGCCCACAACACCCAGCCGAACGCCAAGCAGTACAGCACGTTCCGCACCTACCGCTATCCCGGCCGTCCACCGTGGGAGGGAGCCGTCACCACCGGGCTGCGCGACGCCATCGAGCAGTACACCGCCGTCTGGTTCCCCGGCGCCTGGGCCGCGTCCACGCCGAACCGCACCGCGGGTCGTTCCGCGCACCGGGCGCCCGCCCCGCCGGCCACCCGCAGCCAAGCCCGCACCCGCTGAGTCCTGACCTGGATCCTCGTCCGGTGACCGACCTTCCACCAACTGATCAAGGAGTCCCCTTCCTCGTGCACGCTCGTTTCGTCCGTGGCGCCGTCCGATCCGCCGCCGTCGCCGCCGCAGTGACCGGCACCCTCACCTGGGCGCCGGCCGCGAACGCCCAGCCCTCCGAACCGACACCCTCGACCTCGGCAGTCGCTGCCGACACGCTGGCCGCGGACGCGGGCAGCGTCGAGATCACCACCAGGGACACGGCCGGAGATGTGCTCCCCGGCGCCGCCTTCCTGCTGCTCGACTCAGCCGGTCAGGAGGCCGGGCGCGGGACAACCGACGCGCAGGGGAAGCTGACCTTCCCCGACCTCACGCCGGGCGTCTACCGGCTCAAGGAGACGGCCTCCGGCAGCCCGCTCCATGAGGTTGTCGCCGACCAAGACGTCATCGTCACGCCCGGGGCGACCACGCGGCTGACGATCACGGACTCGTTCAAGGCCGCCAAGGTCCTCCTGCAGGCCAAGGACGACAAGACCGGCAAGCTCCTGCCCGGCGCGACCGTGAACATCGGCACCGGCACCTCGACGCTGCTCACCCTGACGACCGGGGCCAAGGGCACGGCCTCCGGGGAACTGCCGGTGTCGAGCCGGAAGACGGAGTTCTGGGTCGAGCAGGTCAAGGCACCCGCCGGATACGACCTGTACAAGCCGTCCAAGACGTTCACAGCGGGCCCCGGCGCACCGGTGACTGTGACCGTCACCAACACCAAGGCCGCGACCAGCCCGAAGCCCCACACCTCGGACAAGCCGACCACCGAGCCCACCGGTACCCCGTCCACACCTGCGGATAGGCCGGGCAGCGAGACCGGCGGGGTCAAGCCCTCAGTGTCGGGCACCGGCACGCCGGGTAGCGACCCTTCGTCCACCGCAGCCGCAGTCCCGGACGGCGACTCCACGTCGGCGACCCCGGCAGGCTCCCTCGCCCACACCGGTGCCGACGGAACCCCTTGGATCGCCGCAGGCGCGGGGATCCTCGTCGTCGCCGGCGCCGTCACCCTGGTTGCTGTGCGCCGTCGTAGGGCTGCCGAGTCCGAGCCCGACGACAACAGCAAGACCAACTAGCCGAAGATCAACCACCGCCAGCAGGTCCCCGTGAAGCGCATCCGGGGGCCTGCTGGCGTTTATCGTCGCCGAACCGCTGCCCCACCTCTGGCACGTGCGGCGTGCCGCCGCCATGCCTGGCCCGGCATAGCGCAGGCCGGTCCGCGCGTGGACCGTTCGCACCGGCACGGCCGAGCGCTGTGTCGTGCTGCGCCCCGACTGGTCAGGCTGGCTGGGGGCGACCGAAGAGAAGGTCGTAGCCCGCGGGGGAGCTGCAGCAGGATCCGGTTCAGCAGGTCGTCGCCAGCGATGTCGGCGACGACGCTGAGCACGGCGCTGACATCCCAGGCCGCGGTCTGCTCGGTGGCGCCCTCGATCCAGGCCGCTGTCGCCCGGACGAACCTTTCTGGCACAAGCGGTTCGTGTGCCTGGAGCGGGTTGAGCAGGACCAACGCGAGCGTCTCGGGGAGGCGGGCGGCCAGCTCGTTTCGCACCTCGCCCACCAGGTGCGCGCCCAGCAGAGCGAGCACGACGCGGGGGGATCGTTCTGCCTCTTCCACGGTCGGGTATTCGCCGCGTTCTTGGACGGCTGCCAGGAACGGGTCCCAGTTCACACGCATGATCCCCTCCCGAACGAGCGGGCGCGCACCACCGCGAGGGGCTGCCGCACGGGCGGCAGCCCCGTCTCCCGACTTGTGACCGTCGCTGTCGCTGCCGGGCAGCCCTCGCGGCAGCGGCCAGAGATCCCATTGCGAACACCCTTCGGTCTACCCCGATACCTTGATCGATGCCATCACGCGCCCGACTGTTCAGCTACGCCCCCACAGCGGCGAATCGGCTCTGTGCGTTCGGTGCTCCAACCGCCAGGCGCCAGCTGCCGCCTGTCATGCCGGCAAGGGGAGCTGCTCGTTGGCGCACCCCCGAACGCTTGGTATCGGCTGATGTGGAGATTTAGGCGCGTGCCGGGGGCAGGTCGTAGCGGCTGACCGCCAGGTACGTCTCTGGTGTCGCCGCTTCGAGGAGGCTCTCGTCGCCTTCCAGGTCGAGTGCCGGCTCCTGGGATCGGCGCAGCAGGCTGCTCCAGTCGCTCGTCGCACCCCGCTCGTAGGCGTCGCGGAGCAGGAGGCGCAGCCGGGGGCGGGCTTCCTCCTGCTGCTCGCGGAAGATCCGCCGCTGGGTGAGCCGCTGTTCTTCCTGGGCTTCGTCGCTGAGCTCTTGGTCACCGCTCGGCTCGTCCTCGGCGCGCAGTCCTGGAGTGCGCCGGGCGATGGCGAGGTCTTCCTCATGGAGGCGCTCGCAGGCGGCGAAAAGCTTCCGGGACATGCCGAGGTGCACTTCGGTTCCGGGGATGCGGCAGGTGAGGAAGTCGTCGAGCCCTATGGAGCGGATACCGGCGCGCAAGGTGTGCTGCTCGGCTTGGAGCGCTGCTCCGCGGGCATCGGCCCGCATGGCGAGGGTGAGGCCGTCGTGCTCCAGGGGCGTGGTGAGTCCGGTGCGCCGACGACGGGAAGTGCGGTCTGCGGGCACGGGCACGGTGCGCAGTTGCGAGACGGGAGCGGAGCGCAAGGCGAGGTAGGTGAGCATCTGGGCGCGGGCCGCGCCGATGAGCGCGTCGTCGCTGTCGCCGAGGCGGTCTTCCAGGTTGCCCGCGCCCGCCGCCTCCTCGTCGATGCCAGACCCATCAGGGCTGAGGGGCGGCTGGCCAGGGTGCAGGTTGTGGTCGATGGTGAGGAAGAGATCGTCACCGGGACGTACGGACGCTCCGACCAGGACGGTGCGGTGCGCATACGCGCCGAGGACCTTGCTGCCTGCCGCCAGCTGCGCCCACCCTTTGCGGAGCGTGCCCAGGCCGACGTCGCCACCCTTGGCCTCGATCAGCCAGTACCTCTCCTCTGCCTCGTGGCGCCCCCACAGGTCGGGCAGCTTCTTCTTCGGGTCCTTGAACGTGTCGTACAGAGCGGGGATGGGCCCGCCGAGTTCGAGGTGCTCGGTCTGGCCGAGGCCCAGCAACGAACGGCAGGCCCACTCGGTCATCGTCATGCCCAGCCGGTAGCCGGCGGCGTTCTTCGCGCTGCGCTCGGTGCCGTGCGCGTACACCGGGTTCCAGGTCAGGCGCCGCCCCTTGTACCCAGGCACGGGGTGACGGGGCTCGACGACGTGTGCGCCAAGGTAGGCGTACAGCGGAGAGACCCGAGCGACCAGTTCCCCGTGTGCGTAGCGCGGCTGGTTCTGCAGGTGCGGGGTGACGTCCCGGCCGACTTCGGTGGCAGCCTTGATGATCTCCCGCCAGGTGGTGGTCGGGGCGTACCAGCCGTCGGCCGCCGGGAATCCGTCCGATCCCGTCCACGCCTTGTGCTTGGCCGTCCGCCACTGCCTCCGAGGCTTGTTCGCGGGTCCGTTTCGGAACAGGACTGGTATGTCGAAGCTGTCGGGGTAGGTCAGCGGCGGCTCGTCGGGGATGTGCGCGGGGATCATGCGGTTCACTCTGGCATGTGCTCAGACCGCTCCCGGAGCCGGGTATCGAGCCGTCTACGGAGCCGCGGCGGAATCGATCCGGCTGGTGGCTCAGTCCTGGCGCTGGACATGGACTCGTCGAGCTGGCCCCCATGCCGCACGGTACTCAGGGTCGGTCCCGGCGCACGTCCTTGCGCCGTCGTTCGAGCTGAGGGAGCCAGTGCTCGGGCGGCTGGGGATCCGTGGCTGCTACCGCCCAGCCGTCCTCTTCTTGAGGGTTCCGGGGAGCCCAGGTGCGCGGTGGGCGCAGTGTGAGGACATCTTTGACGAGTGCCCCCATAGCATCAGGAAGGTCCCGGTCAGGATCGTTCAGCAGGAGAGGTATACCCAGCGGGCCCCGTCGGGGGGCTGATGTCCGGTAGGTGACCTGGCAGGAGGCGTTCGCTTCAAAGACGACGCCGCGGGCGTCGGTCGGCCCCTCCTCGTCCGAGAACCAGATCAGCCGGTCGCCAGCTACCAGGCGCTCCCTGCCATGGAGCATGCCGTTCCGCACGGTTCCGTCTCTGTCGAGGAAGGGAACGGGGTCCTCGTAAGCGCCGGGATCGTTGTCGCTGATTCCGGCCACGTGCCCGGGGTCATGCGTGGAGTGGATCTCCAGGAGGTCGCCGTCCGCGTGGGCCATCCAGATGTCGAGAACCTCAGCGGACGAGCTGAGCAGATGGGGGTACGCGGTGAGCGCGAACAACTGCCCTGCCCTCAGGGGCAGGACGACTCGGTCATTCGCGGGCAGGCGATGAAGCGCAGGGATCGGCTCCCAGCTGTTGATACCGGTTACCTCCCTCTGGCACCGGCGGATCGCCTCGATGGCCGTGTCCACGGAGACGCGGAAAAACTCCTTGCTTGCGTTAACGCGTTGGGCGGTGAGGAGGCGGTGGACAGCCTGTTCGACGTCTTTGGGCCGGGACGTGTGGGCCCTGAAGAGCACGTCGAAGGGGAAGGGGACCGATGTGCCCGACAGGTCCTTAGCTCGGTCCTCCGCGAGCAGGTCTGTGTAGCCGATCTTGAGCATGTCCGGGAAGGCAGGGTTCCGCTGGACGTACACGAACCCAGTGGTCCGAGGAGGAGGCAGAGGAGTCCCGATGCCCGTCTTCCGTGAGCTGCCGGATTTCTGGTGCCTCTTGGTGCCCCTGGAGAATCCGGAGAGCGTGACTGGCGGGTCGGACGACAGTACTTCGATCCCACCTTCGAGGTTGTGATGGGATGAGACGGCGATGCGGCGTCCCGAGGAGAAGTGCTCCACCTCAGCGCGGGACAGACAGCGCAACGCTTCTTCGAGCGGTTCGATCCCCTCATGTTCGTCGTAGTCGCGGTCACGGAAGTCTGGCAGGGATCGGGCCAGTGCATTGGTGGCGGCTTCCGTGATCAGACTGGCGAGCTCCGGGCCGATGTGTGCGTACACAGTGCCTAGGTGGGTGGACTCGATTTCGTCGTACTCGTTGTGTGCTTGGCCGTAGAGGTCGATAGGGACGCCGGCACGCTTCGCGATGAGGAACAGCTCGCAGGCGTGACCTGGGTTGTCCAGGTCGAAGACGAAGTGGGCGTGCATGCCCGGGGACTCCGTCCTGGGCTTACGGCAGATGAGTAGAAGGCGGTTCCGATGTTCGGGATCCCGCTCGAAACCGAGGGGCAACACCCCCTCTGCGACTGCGGCGAGGGCAGCCTCCGCCTCTGCTGCGGTTCGGACGATGATGTTCCACCAGGGCAGAGGGCCGAAGGTGCCGTGTACCGCTTCGGCATCAGGAACACAGGAACTGCCTGGGTACGACTGCCGGAAGTCGAGGGAGTGGTTCAGGAAGGTCTGAATGCAGGCGTCCTGGAAGCGCTCCTGATGGGTGCGCGCCCGCAGCATGTCGCGCTCTGTGTCGCTCAGGCAGCCGATCGCCTCGCCGAGCATCTCTAGCTGCTCGTTGACCAGTTTCAAGGCTCGGGCGATCACTGGCCGCAGAGCGTGATTCTTCCGGAGCTGTCGGCTTACCTCTCGAAGGTGCTCCTTGGCCGCGGTGCAGTAGGCCACATCTGCGCCCAACTTCCATAGGTGCCTGGCCTCGTCGGCGGGAAACTGCGCCAGCCACAGGCGATGAGCGTCGTTGCCCTTCCTGATCAAGGCAACTGAGGCGGCATGCCGCACATGAGCGTCGCGTTCCGCTTCCAGCCTGGACCAGATGGTGTCGGAGTACGCATCAAGAGATATGACTGAGAGAGGCACCAGAGCCTCTCCGGTGCGAGCCTCCACGCCCCGGTGCCGGGCCAGTTCCCTGGCCACCTGGGCGGCGGTCGCCGCGCGGGACGACCGACGTGACCAGTGGTCCAGGAGGAGGGCATACGTGCTCTCTGGATCCGCAGCGCGCAGTCCGAGGCCGAACAGCAGGACGGAACCGACAAGGCCGTCGCGCTCCACGTGCCGGCGGACATGCTCGACCAGGCTGGTGAGTTGATCCGTGTCAGGCTTGGGATCGACGAAGACCGGGTGCTTTGCCAGCAGTCCCGTGATGTGCGCGGTGGACCGGCCACGCGCGTCCAAGACGGCGATCCGCAGGATCAGGAGGGCACGCAATAGATCCAGATCACTCGGGTTACCGACGATCCGCGCCGGATCCAGCAACGGGTGGTGGCGACCGACAGAGGTGGCAATCCCCGCGCAGATCTTCTGGATCCACTGCTCGCGCAGGTCGGTCAAGCCAGTAGCGGAAGGCACAGCTCTAATCCCCCTGTTAGACAAGGACGGTAATGGAACCCTCTCCGACATCCGCACCGGGGACCGTCCTCGTGAAAGCTCTGCCGGCGCGTGCTGTCGGCGACCTGTGGGACATGCAGGCGCCTGGCAGACGCCATGCCCATCAGCCCTGATGGCCTGGAGGGCCACGGCCAGGCAGCTCATCATCCTGGCCTGTCGCATCTGCGGAGTGTAGGAGGTGCCGCTGACAAGAGACCCGCATCGCGACGTTCCCGCTGACTTCCTCGGGCCCGTGGCGGTGTGGGAAGCCCCCACGACTCGGTTCGCTGTCAAGCGCCTGGATCAGATGCCAGGGCGACTGGCTTCACTGTTGTAGGTTCTCAACTTCAGTGTCAGGCGCCGACCCTGTGACCCGGATGTTTCCCTTGAGTCTCACGATGTGTCGGCAGGCGGCTGTCTCAGATCGGTGTCATTTCCCCAGGCTGTCCAGCAGGCTGCAACGCGGCCCGGGGCGTCACGAACCTGCATCGGCAACCATCAGCTCCTGGTGACGTGCAGCGCAGGTTGCCCGGACACTCCGTTGCACTTTGCGTGATTTTGGCTGTGTCGCTGCGGTCGCGAAAAGCAGGTTGCACACGAACGCCCCGAGCGTCGTCGCCGACAAGCGTCTGCGGGACTACGGACGGGTTGATCAGCCCATAATTGGAGTCAGTGCCGAGCGACCCGGCGCATCGCACCCGCCCCGGGTGCACTCACCGCGATCGGAGAGCATCGTGAAGAACAGCGCGTTGTGGCGAGTGGTTGACAACGAGAGTGGTACACAGTCCATCGTCAGCACGCCCTCCGAGGCGGTCGCGTTCGTCAACAGCCGGTTCGACACCGATGACGACGACGAGCCGTTCAGCATCACTAAGGTCGGCCCTCTCCTTCCGAAGCCGCTCGGGGTCATCACCGCATGGGCGGCCAAGAAGGACGGCGAGCGAACCGACGGGCGTACTGCCCCGATCACCATCAGGCCGGTTGTGACGGACAACGCCAGCGAGTGCGACGACGTCGTGCTCTGGGGCGACGTGTACGTCTCCTGGGACCACGACATGTACACCGTCGAGGAGCCGGACAGCCCCGAGTACAGCGAGGCTTACAGCGCAACCGAGTTGAGCGCGATCCTCGACGAGTACGCCGACGACTATGAGTACGCGCCTGAAGGGCCTGAAGGGCCCGACAGCCACAGGTGGCCGAAACCGGAAGAGTTGATCACCTACGGCGCCCAGGAGTGTGCCAAGCGGTTCGGGCACCTCGACGACGACGCCCTGCTGTGGCTCGCTGCCACCCGCATCACGCTCGCCGTGTGGCGCAACACACCCGTCGAGAACTGGCATGCCGGGAAGAGTCCGCTCCACGACGGCACAATGATGAGGATCAACACGGCAACCACCCGACTCGTGCGCTCGATGTTGTCGTTCGACCATGTCGACTGGATCGGTCTCGGTCTCGCGATCGTCAACCCGTCCCGGGTTCTACCGACAGGGCAGTCCGTGCTCGAGCTCGGGCTGGCCTGCCACAACCCTGACGACCCGGCGCACGAGGTTGATCCGCGAGAAGAACTCGCGGAGATGGCACAGGTCGCGATCTCATGGGGGCGAAGGTACTGCCTTCGCGAGAAGGAGTTCGGCCTGCGAACCCTGATCGAATCCTTCTGTGCGTCCGACAACGGCTGGTTCGGAGCACCAAGTTGGGGGCGCATCGTCGATCGGTTCCTTGCGGCTGTCGACGACCGGGAGAATGCGCACTGGCGCATACACCGGGACAAGCCTTGGTTCGACGAGTGGTTCACCAACCGCCCGGCCGACATTGCGGACACCACGGAATTTCGTCGGCTGCTCCATGCCGGGCCCGACCTGCTGTCCGAGGAGGCCGCCGAATGGTGCGTGGAAGGTGCCATCGGCTACATCTGCCAGGACGACCATGCGAACGGCTGCCTGCGGTGCGGTATCCCGCTGGCAACGGAGTCCCCAAACGAGTGAACGTGGGCAGCCTCCTCCGCGAGCGCTACGTTCGCATCCGCGTGAGGCGCCCACGCCGGACCTGAGGCAAGGCCACCCGAACGAATGACGGCAGTGGCCAGCTGTCCTGTCGAAGTGCGTATGTCAGATGCCGAGCCGCTGACCTGGTGAGGTGCCATGTCAGTTGAGAACGCTGGCCCTCAGTGATCTCAACCGACATGGCTCTCACGAAATCGTGCTGACGGACGGGACAGCTGACTCAGCCGTCTTGCTCTTCAGCGAAGCTGCCCATGGTCTCCCGCAGACGGCGCCGTGCCGCGTCCAGACGGTCCGCGTAGTCAGCAGCGAAGATCCCGGGAAGTGCCTTGTCCAAGGTCCCCGCGAGCTTGTGGATCGGGGCCCATGCGGCCGGGTCGTCGACCAGACGGATGAGATCCGTCATCTGAACTCGCTCCAGCCCACCACGACGGTCACCATCGTGACGACAGGTCAGCACCGCCAGCCGAGTGCACCGCTCAAGTTCGAAGACCCGTCAAAACGCCCTGATATCCGTCACCCCGAAACAGCCCGGCGGGCTGTATCCGGGAGTACCCTGAAATTACCGAGGACATTTCGCATAAGAGTTTCTAAGCTCCTGTCGTTCTCGGCGATTCACAACACCGGGCCGGTGTACACCGGCCCGGGGACAGGTCCGCGTCATGACCGCGACCATTCTGTATACGCCGGCGGTCGAGGAGCGGACCTCTTCGCTGCCGCTGCGTCTCGCGCTCGCCTCAACGGACACCCCTGGTGCTCTTCTGGACGGTGCCTGGTGGCCCCGATCCCGCGACCTGGCGGCGGAACTTCCTGCGTTGACAGCAGTGCTGGATCCCCTTTGGGGGCGCATCACGCATGTCACGGTGAACCCGACCCTGTGGCCGGTCATCCCACGGAAGGTGCCCGTTGATCGGCACGTGGTGAGCGTCGGCTGGTTCAAGGCCGAGCAAGACCCCCACAAGCTGTTGCTGCTCTCCTACACCGTCGGCCGCTGGGATCTGCTGGTGATTCCGCCGCAGACGGATCCGGCCATCGCCGCCTGGCTGATGACCGCCGCTACCGGTCCGCTGCGCAGCCACACAGCGAGTGATCTGCTGGAGAGAGCCGAATTCCAACGGATCATGACAGAAGCCGACCAGGTCCGAGAAGCGGTCTGGGACTCCGAGGGCGGCCATGGCGCCCGTGTGACCGCGCCAGCACGCTCAGCGTGATCCCCGAAACGGCCCCGGTGAAACCGCCGGGGCCGTCCTTTCAGGCGCAACACGTGAGAGTGCGCAACCCACAATCCACGGTACACCTTCAGGTAGTTTCCGACGTGATTCCGTAGGCTGACGCGAAGCATGACCACATGCTGCTCGGACCTCAAGCACCGACGACCGGGCTCAGCAGCCGACAGCGCCCGGCGCAGAGTGCTTGCTATTCCGCATTGCCGCGCCACTCCCCTGGACACGGAACCAGAGTCCGGGAGCGTAGATCGATTCGACGACAGCGGCTTCGCCTTTGGTCACCTTGAGGATCCGCAATGCGCCACTCGGAAGCAGGTCGTACTCGTACGTGGCGGGCGACTCACCTTCGGTGATGTCGTCGTAGGAGATATCTGCAGCCGCCAGCTCCGCGTATTCCTTGGGGGGCCGGTTCTCCACCAGCTTGATGAACACGCTCATACCTTGACGATAGATCCCTCGCGGTTTTCTCGCGTGACGTGCCAGATCTCACCGCCACCGGCCGCACCACCAGTCGGGCGGTATCGGCTCATTCCAGGGTGGCAAGGTGGTCGGCGGCGCCCCCGCGCCACTCGATCAGGAAGAGGGTCGCGTCGTCGCTGGTGATCCCGCCCCGCTCCCGGATCAGGGTGTGGGAGAGGGAGCGCACCACCGCCCGAACCCCTTCCTCGGCGTGCTCGATGCGGTTGACCCAGGCGATGAGTTGCTCCTCGCCGAACTGCTCGCCGCGGACATCGTGCTCCTCGATCAGGCCGTCGGTGAAGCACAGCACCCGGTCGCCGGCCTGGAGCGTCTGCTCGCTGAGCTGGGGCTCGTCGCCGCCGAAGCCGACCGGCAAGGTGGTGGGGCTGTGCAGTTGCCGGACGACCTGGTGGTTGCGAATCAGCAGCGGCGCGGGGTGGCCGGCGTTGACCCATTGCAGGTGGCCTGTCGCAACGTTCAGGCGCATCATCTGTGCGGTGACGAAGTGCTCGGGCCCGAACTGCCCGGCGATGGCCCGGTCCATGAACGCGTAGATCCCGGACAGCCCGACGTCGGTGCGTCGGGCGTGCCGGTAGGCGCCGATGGCGACGGTCGCCATGGTGGCGGCGTTCAGGCCGTGGCCCATCGCGTCGACCGTGGCGACGTGCAGGATGTCGTCGTTGAGGGCGTAGTCGAAGCTGTCGCCGGCGACCTCGTAGGCGGGTTCGAGGATGCCGGCCACCGCGACCTGCGGGGTGGACATCGACAGCGGGGGCAGCAGGGACCACTGGATCTCCGCGGCCACGCTCATCGGCTCGCGCCGTCGGGTCTGGAAGAACTGGTCGGTGTAGCTGTTCCTGGTGACCAGCACGTGGGCGGCCAGGCCGGCCAGTTGGTGCAGCAGACGCCGGTCGTCGTCGTCGACGGCGTCCAGGGTGAGCGCCAGCACCCCCACCTGGTCGCTGCCGTCCAGCAACGGCAGGTACATCCGCACCCCGTCTGCCTGCGGCACCTCGACGGGGGTCCCGCTCCGGAAGGCCGTGCCAGCGGGGGAGCCATCAATCGGCGCGCGGTCGCCGACGGTCAGCCGCCTACCCGGCAGCGGCACCAGCATCAGCTGTTCGTAGTCCTGCAGGAGGACCGAGACGTCACGGCCCCCGACCCGGCCCACCACTGCCACGATCAGCGGGGCGATCAGATGCGGTGGCATCTCGTGGGCCCGGTCCAGCAGCACCCCCAGCAGCCGCTCACCGAATCCTTCCGACCGGTCCACCGCGCCCTTTTCGGGCTGCGACTCTCCTGCCGTCACAGCCGCACCCGCCCTTGACGGATCCGCTCGAAGACCCAATCACGTGATCGGTACACACGGGCTCCTGAAACGACCGTCAATCCGCACAGCCTGACACGGCCAACCGGCCCAACGAGCCGATTACGCCAACGGCGGCATGTCACACCAGGTCAGGAGACGTGGCTCTCAATTCCGGTGCCCAAACAGCGGCTCCCGATCTCGCTGCCCGAGTGGCTCCGAAACACCCTGTCGAAAACAGCCCACTCGACCTCAACCAGATCCGAGTCTATCGCCACCCCCAGCACTCACATACATGCCGAAAGCGACCATGGAAGGTGCAGTGAGAAAGAGACCACCGGAGCGAGATCAAACCCCCGAACGAAGCAAACGCCGCCGCTCAGCGCGCACCGCAATGAGAATCCGCCACCACGAACGAGAACGAGTGAGAATCCGACAGCTTCAATGCGACAGGACACGAGATCAAACCCCCGAACGAAGCAAACGCCGCCGCTCAGCGCGCACCGCAATGAGAATCCGCCACCACGAACGAGAACGAGTGAGAATCCGACAGCTTCAATGCGACAGGACACCAGCGATTCTCAATCCCGTGTCAGTTCGGCCAGTCGCATGACATCGCGACTGAGAAAATGACACGGGATCTGAGAACCTACAACTGTCCAAGGACGACAGTTCGCCGGGGGCAGACAGGAAAGATCACGGAAAGACTGGCCAACCTGCGCGGGAGCATGTCAACGTAGACGACATTGCAAGAAACCCCAGGTCAGAGAGGTGATTGTCTGTGACCGTGGCTTCCGTCGGCCCCGGTTTCTCCACCACCGTCGAAGCCCTGCGGCTGCGCGAGTGGCAGCTGGGCCCTGGCCAGCCCACGCTCGTCATGGACCAGTTCTGCGCCGAGGACTTCAACCTCATCGTGGACGACCGTGCGGACGTGCACGTCAGCTCCAAGGACGGCCGGTTCTACCTCGGCTGGTTCCCGCTCGGTCGTCCCGGCACCGACGGCGAGGGATGGAAGATCGCCGTCACCGGAACCGCCAAGGTACCCGGCTACCAGCTGTCGTTCGACACCGAGACGCCGGCCGACATCGTCGCTGCCGCCGTGGCGCGCGTGCTGGAAACCTCACGTCGCGTATGACAGCGCAGGCGCCCACGCGTAGTCCTCGCCGGGAGGGTGGTCGGCTGACGCCGGCTGATTCCATCGCTCACCGTTTTCCTCACCCAAGGAGGCCGTTCATGACGTCCACGGAGATGACCGTCGGCGATCTCATCGACCTGCTGTCCGGTTGCGACCGCAGTGCTCCGGTCCGCCAGGCCATGAATCCGTTCTTTCCGATGGCACACCGCTTGGCGCAGGTCGTGCAGTCCGTGGACGAGACCGGCCAGACCGTCGTCTACCTCGCCGAAGGCCGGGACGAGGGCTCACAACTCGGCCGTCTGCCGCCCGAGGTCGCCGTCGCCCTGACCTGGCAGGGCGACGTCCAGGCACCCCCGCGCCGCCCCCGCCGCCGTGCCGGCGGCAACTAGACCCGCACCGAGCCCCTTGGAGGCGCCCCTGTACCCCGAATGTCCGCCCGACCCGTCCACTCCACGTAGCGGCCAGCCCGCGTTCTGGGTCGGCCCCCGGCATCTGGCCGGTGACGATGGGCGCCTCTACGACGCTGTCGCCGACACGCTCGCCGGCCTGGGCTGGACGAGCCTGACGATCGTCCGCGGACGGCACGAGCCGGACGAGGCACCCGAGGACCGCCAGGTCCTGCGCAGCACCGTCCTGCGCATCAGCCCCGACGCCCTGCGCTGGGCCCAGTGGAGCCTGGCGGACGAACCGTTCCACCTGGGGGACCTGCCGATCGCCTGGCAGATCTCCGCCCGCGCGGACACGAGCAGCCCGCTCGCCCAGTGGTCGGCCTACTTCACCCCCGACGTCCCCGGTGAGGCCGTAGCCGACTTCCTCGTCGCGCTCGACGCTCGCGACGAGCCCGCCCTGCCGCTTGCCGGACCCGAGCTGGTCCTGGACGCCGTCGCCGCACACGGATGGCTCCGCGACATCGACCAACCCCAGGCGGCAGCGACAGACCCGACGTTCACCTCGCACCTCAGCCTCGGTGAGGTGCCGCCTCTCATCCAGGACGGCGACCCGCGCGCCCTGATCACCGAGGACGACGAGGCGAGGCTGGCCGGGTGGCAAGCGTGGGCCGAGCCCGCGCTCGGCGCACCGTGCCTGTGGGCGGCCTCCTTCTCCGCCAGCGTCCCGCACGACCTTGTGGCCGCCTTCGCCGCCTCCCTCAGCTCGACGGCACCGGTCCTGCGGCGGGTGCTGCCCGAGGCCACCCGGGAGCGTCTCCTGCGCGCGCCGGCCATCTAACGCCCCGCCGTTGCCATTTCCCCCAAACACACAGCCCGGCCTTTTCCGAAATGGAGGGCCGGGCTTCTTGTTTCTCGGGCCGGTAGTTACGTGCGCACAACGCGCTAGCTGCTGCCCGCCGGGACGGAACCCGGTCGCCAGAGGCGCAGTCGCTGACACTGCCCCTCGTTGTCCCCGAAGGGTTTGCCACCCTGTGACGTCAAGTTGCAGGATGCAGCAATGCACCTCAGCCCCGGCGTCCTTCTTGCCCTCGTCCTTGTCGTCGCCATGATCGTCGCGCTGAAGGTCCGTTCACGCCGCAAGCGCATGGCCGCCCTCGCAGCACAGTGGCAGGCGTTCCAGCAGCACAGGAATGCAGGCCGAGGAGATCTTCTTCAGATCACGCGGGTCTACCAGCGCGGTCGCCGCGGGGCGAAGGCCGTCGTGACTTGGTGCGACACCGGTCGGCAGCAGGACGCCTGGTTCTGGAATTGGCACGTCCCCGCGGGCGCGTACCTGCTGGTCAATGCCTCCAGTGGTTATGGGCCGCACAGCCACAACCCGAACGTGCTCTACGTCCAGCCCGGCCAGGTCCAAGCCTGGGTTCCCGCCCAGGCGGCGCGCGCTGCTCAGCGCATCGGCTGACGCGCTGCTGCCCTCCCGACCACCGTGGTCGGGGGGCAGCAGCATGACCGGGCAGGTCAGCCGGTTGCGGTGGCCTTGGCGAGGGCCTTGCCGAGGTGGCGGTCGACGAGGGCCGGGGCGCCGGAGACGATCACCAGCAGATTGCCGTCCCGGATCGTGGTCTGCTTCACCACGGTGCTCCGCCCTGCGGTGGAGTACGTCAGCAGCTGGCTCCACTGTTCATCCCCGAGACCTTGGGGCGCGGGCAGCTTCTGCGCGGTTATGTCGATCGGAGTGCCGCCCGCGACGACCTGATAGGTGGGGCAGCCGGTCATGGCGTCGAAGATCCGTCCGATGGCGGCGGACAGCTTGTTCGCCGTGTCGCTGTACAGCTCCTCGGAGATCTCCGAGGAGCTGCTGCCGTAGGTGAAGGCGGCCTTCGCCTTGTGCGGGAAGGTGAGCGTGCCGCCGGTCGCCGCGCCGCCGCCCAGCTTGCTCAGGGCCGGGCAGCCGATGACGGTGATGTCGTCGTGCTGGGCAGGACGCTGCGGCTTGGGCAGGTAGCCGCTGCCGAGGTCGCTCTGGTCGAGCAGGCGGGACTCGAGCGCGGCCGACGAGAGCGCGGTCGGCTTGTGGACCGCGCCGGTCGGCTTTCCGGTCCGGGCGGAGGAGGGGGTCTGGTGCTTGGCCCCGGTGGTGTCGGTGGAGCAGGCGGGCAGGGCGAGGAGGGCGGCTGTGATGCCGAGGGCGGTGGTGGCGACGCGAACGCGCATGACGGAACTGACCCCTTGGTGCTAGGGCCTGTGGGAAGTTGTGATCATATGGCGGGGCGGAGGCTGCGGAGCCAG
>CBFHCJ010000022.1:0-24367 GCA_965654005.1 uncultured Streptomyces sp.
TGCGCCACGGCTACCTCGACCTCCTGCGCAGCGTGAAAGAGAAGTACGGCGCCGCGGCGCGCCGTGCAGCACGGACACATACGAGGTGGCGATCAGGGACGGCCGGGTCGTCGCCACGGCCGACGGGCCCGGCAGCGGCCCGATCGCGCCCGGTACCACGGTGCTGGTCGGCCGCGAGGCGGGGGCGCAGCAGTTGCGCAAGCTGTTCATGGGCGAGTCGGTCCAGGTGCGGCGCAGCCTGGTGGCGGCCTCGTCCGGGGTCCCGTATGCCTTCGCCGTCGGCGGCTACCCGGTGCTGCGGCGCGGCACACCGCTGTCCGGTCTCGACAACGGGACGACGACCGTGCGTACGGCGGTGGGCATCGAGGACGGCGGCCACCGACTGCTGCTCCTCGCCCTCGACGGCTCGGCCGCCTACCGCGCCGGCCTCACCGTCGCCGAACTCGCCTCGACGCTGCGGAGGCTGGGTGCCACCGACGGCTTCAACCTCGACGGCGGCGGCTCCACGACGCTGGTGACCCGGTCACCGGGCGCGAGCTCGGTGAGCGTACGCAATCACCCGAGCAAGGGCGCCGAACGGCCTGTCCCGGACGGGCTCGGGGTCTTCTTTCAAGAGTGAGAGTCAGGGGCGCATGCCGCTGACGATCTGCGCCGTCGCGGCCAGCCCCTGGTGAATGGTCGGGGCCATGCTCGAGCTGGCCAGGAAGAAGCCGAGCAGCATGCAGACGAGGGCGTGCGAGATCTTCAACGCGCCGTTGCGCAGGAAGATCACCGCAATGATCAGGAGCAACAGCACCACTGAGATGGAAATGGCCATCGTCAACCTCCTCCGCCACGCCCACTTCGCGGCTTTCGGCCGCAAGTGTGGCGTAGCGAAGGGTTCGTCCGGGCGGCTGACGTGTCCTCCGAACGTGTGATTGCGGGCCCGAACGTGTGGTTGTGGGGCCGGTCGTGTTCGTAGCCGACACGGAAGAGGCCCGTCTCTGTCAACTGTCCATCGCTCGTCGGCGGGCTGGCACAACGGACGCAAACGCAGCGGACCTGCGGGGTGACGGTCACGGCGGCTGCGTCCACCTGGCGGCCGCCATCCTCCGCCGGGACCAGGAGCGCATCGGCGAGGCGGCGTCCGCGGCAGTGATCATCTCCCCGTGCAGGGCGCCGTCCTCCTGTCGTACGAGCCCGTGGGCGCCGCCGGGCGGACCGAGAGGAGCGCGGGGCGCCGAGGCCCTCCGGGTAGTGCACCCAGGCGAGTCCGGCGTCGAAGCGGGCCTTCAGGAAGTCGCGGCGGTCGGTGGTGGCGGGGGTGCGGGCACGCAGGGCCCTCGGTCGAGGGCGGTGGTGGGAGACGTGTGGTCGAGTGCGCGGCCGGCAACTCCATGTCCGGGCAGCGCAGTTCGGCTTCATCGGTCATGCGGCGGCTCTGTTCTCCGGTACGACGGCGACCCGGCCGGTGGTGACGCCGTCGGCCACGCGCTGCACGGCGGCCGCGGCCTCGCCGAGCGGCACACGCTCGCTGACGAGGGGCTTGATCGCGCCCTGGGCGGCCAGTTCGGTGAGCTGCTCGTGGCAGTGCTGGATCAGCTTCGGGTTCTTGGTGTTGTACAGGCCCCAGTGCAGGCCGAGGATCGAGTAGTTCTTGACGAGGGCGTGGTTGAGCGCCGGGCTGGGGATGGACCCGCCGGCGAAGCCCACGACGACGATCCGCCCCTCGAAGGCGACGACCTTCGCGGACTGCGCGTAGGCCTCGCCGCCCACCGGGTCGTAGACGACATCGGCGCCCCGGCCCCCGGTCGCCTCCTTCACGGCGGCGATGACGTCCTCGGTGCGCCGGTCGATCACGATGTCGCACCCCAGTTCCCGGGCCACGGCTGCCTTGTCGGCCCCGCCGACGACGCCGATGACGGTGGCATCGGCGGCCTTGCCGAGCTGCACGGCCGCGCTGCCGACCCCTCCTGCGGCAGCGTGGACGAGCAGGGTGTCCCCGGCCTGAAGACCGGCCCGGCGGTGCAGACCGAACCAGCCGGTCTGATAGCCGATGTGCAGGGCGGCGGCCTCGGCGTCGTCGAGCGACTCCGGCGCGGGCAGGACGGCCGCGGCGTCGGCGACGGCGTACTCGGCGAAACCGCCGTACGGGAGCGCCGGGTTGGCGATCACCCGGCGCCCGTCCTCCGTCTCGCCGCAGATCTCCACACCCGGCGTGAACGGCAGCGGGGGCCTGACCTGGTAGTGGCCGCGGCACAGCAGCGCGTCCGGGAAGTTGATGTTCGCGGCGCGCACCTTCAGCAGGACCTGGCCCTCGCCGGGCGTGGGCCGGTCCACCTCGTGGAGCCGCATCGCCTCACTCGGCTCGCCGTTCTCGTGCACTTGCCATGCCTGCATCCGAGGCCTCCACGGGACTGCGTCGTCTCACCGGCGTCGACCGCATACTAAGCAGTCGCTTGCCCATCGGCAAACAGTCGCGTGCGTCACAAACACACGAGCCGGGCGCGCGTGTGCATCCGCTCGCCCTGGGGCCCGAACAGGCTCACGAACTCCACCGGCCCCTCCGGCCACGATCAACGGAGCACTGCTCATGACCGGCCCGGACGCTGCCGTGGGGGTGTAGGCCGGCCGCCTGCGGTGCACCATGACTGCATGCTGCTGAGCCGGCTCGCCCGTGTGTCCCAGGAGGTCGCCGCCACATCGGCGCGGTCCCGGAAGATCGCGCTGCTCGGCGAGTTGTTCCGGGCCGCCGATCCGGACGACGTGCCGGTCGTCATCCCCTATCTGGCCGGGCGGCTGCCGCAGGGGCGGCTCGGCATCGGCTGGAAGCTCCTGAACCAGTCGATCCCGCCCGCCACCGAGCCCACGCTCACCGTGCGCGAGGTGGACGTCCGGCTGACGGAGATCGGTTCCGTCACCGGCACCGGCTCGCAGGCCGGACGCAGGCGGCTGGTGGGCGAGTTACTGGCGGCGGCCACCGCGGACGAGCAGCGGTTCCTGTTCGGACTGCTCACCGGGGAGGTGCGGCAGGGCGCGCTCGACGCCCTCGCCGCCGAGGGGCTGGCCGAGGCGACGGGAACGCCCCCGGCGGACGTACGGCGGGCCGTCATGCTGGCCGGATCGCTGCAGACCGTGGCGCAGGCCCTGCTCGCCCGCGGTCCGGCGGCCCTCGACGGGTTCCGGCTCACGGTCGGCCGGCCGGTCCAGCCGATGCTCGCGCAGACGGCGTCCTCGGTCGCCGAGGCCGTCGAGAGGCTGGGCGGGTGCGCCGTCGAGGAGAAGCTCGACGGCATCCGCGTCCAGGTCCACCGGGACGGCGACGACGTACGCGTCCACACCCGCACCCTCGAGGACATCACCGACCGGCTGCCGGAAGTGACCTCGGCCGCCCGGGAGTTGAAGGGTGAGCGGTTCATCCTGGACGGCGAGGTCATCTCCTTCGACGAGGACGGGCGGCCACGCTCGTTCCAGGAGACCGCCGGACGCGTCGGCTCCCGGGTGGACGTGGCGACGGCCGCCGCGGCCGTCCCCGTCTCCCCCGTCTTCTTCGACGCCCTGTCCGTGGACGGCCAGGACCTGCTGGACCTGCCGTTCGCCGACCGCCACGCCGAGTTGGCCCGGCTCGTACCGGAACCGATGCGGGTACGGCGCACGGTAGTGCGCGGGCCCGAGGACGTGGCCGCCGCTGAGGCGTTCCTCGCCGAGACCCTGAGGCGCGGCCACGAGGGCGTGGTGGTCAAGGCGCTCGGCGCCCCGTACAGCGCGGGCCGGCGTGGTGCCTCCTGGCTCAAGGTCAAACCGGTGCACACCCTCGACCTGGTGGTGCTGGCCGCCGAGTGGGGCCATGGCCACCGCACGGGCAAGCTGTCCAATCTGCACCTCGGCGCGCGCAACCCGGACGGCTCCTTCGCGATGCTCGGCAAGACGTTCAAGGGCATGACGGACGCGATGCTCGCCTGGCAGACCGAGCGGCTCAAGGAACTGGCCGTCGAGGACAACGGCTGGGTGGTGACCGTACGCCCCGAACTCGTGGTCGAGATCGCCTACGACGGGCTGCAGCGGTCCACCCGTTACCCGGCCGGCGTCACCCTGCGCTTCGCCCGGGTCGTGCGCTACCGCGACGACAAACGACCGGAGGAGGCGGACACGGTGGAGACGCTGCTGGCCGCGCACCCGGAGGTGGCCCCATGACGGGGCGGGAGAGGCGCAGCGCCGGTCTCCTGTTGTTCCGGCACGCCGACCACGGCCTGGAAGTCCTGCTCGGCCATATGGGCGGCCCGTACTTCGCCCGCCGTGACGCCGGGGCGTGGAGCGTGCCCAAGGGGGAGTACGAACCCGACGAGCCCGCCTGGGACGCCGCGCGCCGCGAGTTCCAGGAGGAGCTGGGGCTGCCGCCGCCGGACGGGGAGGCCGTACCGCTGGGTGAGGTACGGCAGGCGAACGGCAAGATCGTCACGGCGTGGGCGATCGAGGCGGATTTCGACCCGGCGACGATCGAGCCGGGCACCTTCACGATGGAGTGGCCGCCGAAGTCGGGGCGCCTCCAGGAGTTCCCCGAGGTGGACCGGGTTGAGTGGTTCGGCCTGGACCGGGCTCGCGAGGTGATGGTGAAGGGGCAGGCGGAGTTTCTCGACCGGCTCATGGAGCACTCGGGCTGAGAGAAACATGGAGCACTCGAACTGAGAGAAACACGGCGTCCGCGTCCCGCGTTGCGGTCACGGCCGCCCCGCGGGAAGGTCGAAGCAGAGCCTGTCCCAGGAGGTCAGCCATGCCCATCGCCACCGTGAACCCGGCGACCGGCGAGACGCTCGAGACGTACGACGCCCTGGGCGAGGAGGAGATCGAGCGCAGGCTCGCCGCCGCCGAGACCGCGTTCCGTACCCATCGCACGACGACGTTCGCCGAACGGGCGCTGCGCATGCGCAAGGCGGCCGAGCTGCTCGACGACGACCAGCGGGACATCGCCCGGGTGATGACCACCGAGATGGGCAAGCCGATCAAGCAGGCCCGCGCCGAGGCGGCGAAGTGCGCCAAGGCGATGCGCTGGTACGCGGAGCACGCGGAGGAGCTGCTCGCCGACGAGGAGCCGACCGATCACGACGTGAAGGACTCGGGCGCCGACCGCGTGCTCGTGCGCTACCGGCCGCTCGGCCCGGTGCTCGCCGTGATGCCCTGGAACTTCCCGCTGTGGCAGGTGATCCGGTTCGCCGCGCCCGCGCTGATGGCGGGCAACGTGGGGCTGCTCAAGCACGCCTCGAACGTCCCGCGGACCGCGCTCTACCTGGAGGACCTCTTCCGTCGGGCAGACTTCGCGGAGGGGTGTTTCCAGACTCTGCTGATCGGCTCCGGCGAGGTCGAGAAGGTGCTGCGCGACCCGCGGATCAAGGCCGCCACGCTCACCGGGAGCGAATTCGCGGGCCGGTCCGTCGCCTCGGTCGCCGGGGACGAGGTCAAGAAGACGGTCCTGGAGCTGGGCGGCAGCGACCCGTACGTCGTCATGCCGTCGGCCGACCTCGACCGGGCCGCCGCGGTCGCGGTGACGGCACGGGTGCAGAACAACGGGCAGTCGTGCATCGCCGCGAAGCGGTTCATCGTGCACACGGACGTCTACGACGCCTTCGCCGAGCGGTTCACGGCCGGTATGAAGGCGCTGAAGATCGGCGACCCGATGGAGGAGGAGACCGAGATCGGGCCGCTCTCCAGCGAGAAGGGCCGCGCCGACCTGGAGGAACTCGTCGACGACGCGGTCGAGGGCGGGGCGACGGTGCTGTGCGGGGGCGAGCGGCCGGGCCGGCCCGGCTGGTACTACCCGCCGACCGTTCTCGCCGACGTCACCGCTCAGATGCGTATCCACCGCGAGGAGGCGTTCGGACCGGTGGCCGCGCTCTATCGGGCGGCGGACCTCGACGAGGCGGTGGAGATCGCGAACGACTCTCCGTTCGGGCTGAGCTCGAACGTATGGACGCACAACGGGCTCGAGGTCGACCGCTTCGTGCGGGATCTGGAGGCGGGCAGCGTGTACGTCAACGGGATGACGGCTTCGCATCCCGCGTTCCCGTTCGGCGGTGTGAAGCGGTCCGGCTACGGGCGCGAGCTGTCCGGACACGGAATCCGCGAGTTCTGCAACATCACCACCGTATGGCACGGGGCGTGAGCGTTCCGCGGTTACGATCCCTGCTGTGAACCGCGAAGTGACCCTGCCTCTGATCGTCGACGACCACGGGACCTTGCAGGTGGCGGCGGCGGACGTCAGCAAGTTGCTGCGCACGCTCGGCGGGCGGTGGCTGCGGCTTGTCGAGGCCGGGGAGGGGGAATGGGACGAGGACACGGTCGCCGCGCTGACGATCGAGCTTGCGAAGCTGGCCGATCGGATCGACGTCGCGTGCATTGCGCACAGCAGCGGTTCGCTTCGCTAGAGAGCTCCGAAGCGGCCGGGGCGGTGCGCCAGGTGTCGTCGTGGCCTCCGGCGTCCGGCGTCCAGACCCTCCTGCGCCGCCACCCTCGTCCTCTGCTCCAGTTTCTCCCCTACCGCCGCTGACCTCGACTTTCTCGCTCTACGCGCCCATCGTTTCACGTTGCGCTATCGCTGAAGTGGAGTAACCCGACGAGATATCCCGGTGCCACCGGGTGATCGTGGGTGGACCGCCCTCATATGGGTGAATCCCCTGCCGATGGGGGACAAAAGCCCCCGCCAAGGCGAAAGAAGGCGCGCTCCATGGCCACTTTGTGCAGACCCGCGGTCGACGTTCCGGAACACGTGATCACGATGGAGGAGACGCTGGAACTGGCGCGCTCACGTCACCCGGACCACCCCCAACTCCCGCTGGCGCTGCGACTGATCGAGAACACCGGCGTCCGCACCCGGCACATCGTGCAGCCCATCGAGGAGACCTTGAAGCACCCGGGCTTCGAGGACCGCAACAACCTCTACGAGGCCGAGGCGAAGGCCCGCGTGCCCGCGGTCGTCCAGCGGGCGCTGGACGACGCCGAGCTGCTCACCACCGACATCGACGTGATCATCTATGTGTCGTGCACCGGCTTCATGATGCCGTCGCTGACCGCGTGGCTGATCAACACGATGGGCTTCGGCACCGACACCCGGCAGATACCCATCGCCCAGTTGGGTTGTGCCGCGGGCGGCGCGGCCATCAACAGGGCGCACGACTTCTGCACGGCCTACCCGAACGCCAACGCGCTCATCGTGGCCTGCGAGTTCTGCTCGCTGTGCTACCAGCCCACCGACCTGGGCGTCGGCTCGCTGCTGTCCAACGGCCTGTTCGGCGACGGCATCGCGGCCGCGGTCGTGCGCGGCAACGGCGGCACCGGCGTCAGGCTGGAACGCAACGGCTCGTACCTGATCCCCAAGACCGAGGACTGGATCGCGTACGACGTCCGGGCCACCGGATTCCACTTCCTGCTGGACAAGCGGGTGCCGACCACGATGGAGCCGCTCGCCCCGGCGCTCCAGGAGCTGGCCACGCGGCACGGCTGGGACGCCTCCGACCTGGACTTCTACATCGTCCACGCGGGCGGTCCGCGGATCCTGGACGACCTGAGCAAGTTCCTCGATGTGCCGCCGGAGGCCTTCCGGTTCAGCCGGGCCACGCTCACGGAGTACGGCAACATCGCGAGCGCCGTCGTCCTGGACGCGCTGCGCCGGCTTTTCGAGGCCGGCGGGGCCGAGCCCACGGCGCGCGGGCTGCTGGCCGGTTTCGGGCCGGGCATCACCGCGGAGATGTCCCTGGGCCGCTGGGACATCTCCGAGAACGGAAAGCAGTGAGATGACGACCGACACGGACGGCAAGGCGGCGTGAGATGGCCGAAGAAACGATCACCGAGACCACGCCGCCGGTCCGCCAGTGGCCCGCCTTCGACCTGACCGGCGTGGACTTCGACCCGGTCCTGGCCGAGCTGATGCGGGAGGGCCCGGTCACCCGGATCAAGCTGCCCAACGGCGAGGGCTGGGCCTGGCTGGTCACGCGCTACGACGACGTACGGATGGTGACCAACGACCCCCGCTTCAGCCGTGAAGCGGTCATGGACCGGCAGGTCACCCGGCTCGCCCCGCACTTCATCCCGCAGCGGGGCGCGGTCGGTTTCCTCGACCCGCCCGACCACACCCGGCTGCGCCGCTCGGTCGCCGCGGCCTTCACGGCGCGCGGCGTCGAACGGGTGCGCGAGAGGTCGCGGCGGATGCTCGGCGAACTCGTCGACGAACTGCTGCAGGACGGGCCGCCCACCGACCTGACCGCGGCAGTCCTCAGCCCGTTTCCGATCGCCGTGATCTGCGAGCTGATGGGCGTGCCGGCCGCCGACCGGCAGGCGATGCACACCTGGACCCAGCTCATCCTGTCCTCCTCGCACGGCGCGAAGGTCAGCGAGAAGGCCAAGGACGAGATGAGCGCCTACTTCTGCGACCTCATCGGCGTCCGCGAGGGCGGCACCGGCGAGGACGTCACCTCGCTGCTCGGCGCCGCCGTGGGCCGGCGCGAGGTCACGCTCGACGAAGCGGTGGGGCTCGCGGTGCTGCTCCAGATCGGCGGCGAGGCGGTGACCAACAACAGCGGGCAGATGTTCTACATCCTGCTGACCCGCCCGGACCTGGCCGAGCGACTGCGGGCCGAGCCGGAGATCCGGCCCCGGGCCATCGACGAGTTGCTGCGCTACATCCCGCACCGCAACGCGGTGGGGCTGTCCCGGATCGCGACGCAGGACGTGGAGATCAGGGGCGTGCGTATCCGGGCGGGCGACGCGGTGTACGTGTCGTACCTGGCCGCCAACCGCGACCCGGACGCCTTCCCGGAGCCCGAGACGATCGACTTCGCACGCGATCCCAACCCGCATGTGGCGTTCGGCTTCGGCCCGCACTACTGCCCGGGCGGGATGCTGGCCAGGCTGGAGTCCGAACTGCTGGTGGACGCACTCCTCGACGGGGTGCCGGGACTGCGGCTCGCGGTGCCGCCGGACCATGTGCCGTTCAAGAAGGGCGCGCTGATCCGCGGGCCCGAGGCCCTGCCCGTGACGTGGTGAGCGACCGATGACGACGACTGAGAGGCCCGTGGCGACCGAAGGCCTGTTCGTGCCGCCGGGCCATGGCCGGGTCGTCCGGACGCCGGCCCAGCACGTGACGTTCAAGGTGACCGGCTCGCACTCGCGCATGGCGTCCACGTTCGAGGTGATCGTGCCACCGGGCTTCGACGTCGGCGCGCATGTGCACACGCGCAGCGAGGAGCTGTTCTACGTGCTCGAGGGCGAACTGGACGTGCTCGCCTTCGAGCCGCGCGTACGGACCCGCGACCACTGGCAGAAGTGGGAGTCGAGGTCGGGCCGCCGGGTCGTACGGGCGACGCCGGGCACGGTCATCGTCGTACCGCCCGGCTGCCCGCACGCCTTCGCGAACCCCACGGAAACCCCGGCGAAGATGTTCTTCCAGGCGTCACCGCCACCGGATCACGAACGGTATTTCGAGGAGCTGCTGGAGATCCTGGGCAACGGGGGCCCACCGGACCACGCGGCGATCGAGAAACTGCGGAAGCGCTATGACATCGAACAACTCACGCCTTTGAAACACCGGTGAGCTGGGACGCCCCTTCAGGGGCGCGCAGCGGGCCCTTGACCTCGTCGTACACGGCACGCGTGCGCATGGAGGCGACGTCCGAACCCGCGTCGGGCTCGGAGGAGCAGAAGGCGGCGACCTTGACGTCATCGGCGTCGCCGTACATCTGGGGGATCCAGGTGCCTCCAATCTGTTACTTATGGTGACGGCACCCTGTTACTCATCAGTAGGAACGTGAACTCCCAGGCCGGAGCGGAAGGTCTTTTGCCGGTGGTCGGCAGCTCGTTCGATACCGACCTGCGTTTCAGTGTTAGTTTGCGCAGGCGTCACCGATACAGCACGGGTGGGGAGAGCACATGGACACCACGCAGCGGACCGATCAACAGCGGTCCGCCGAGCGCCGACGGCGAGAGTTGCTGGAAGCCGCCGACAGAGTGGTGCTGCGCGACGGCCCCGGGGCCTCCATGAACGCCATCGCCGCCGAGGCCGGCATCACCAAGCCGATCCTCTACCGCCACTTCGGCGACAAGGGCGGACTGTACGCGGCGCTCGCCGAACGCCACACGGACGCGCTGCTCGACTCGCTGCGGGCGGCGCTGGACGCCCCGGCCGCCCGGCGGGAGCGGGTCGAGGCCACGCTGGACACCTATCTCGCGGCGATCGAGCTACGGCCGCAGGTGTACCGCTTCCTCATGCATCCGGCGGAGGGCGGCGGCTCCCAGCACGACCAGGGCAACGAGCAGGGCTTCGACACGGGCCGGCACTCCATCCCGTTGCTGCGCCGCATGGGCGAGGAGCTGGCCCAGGTCATCGAGGAGCGCCTGGACCTCGGCCCGGACAGCCACCGGCTCGCCCGGGTCTGGGGCCACGGCATCGTCGGCATGATGCACGCGGCCGGGGACTGGTGGCTCGGTGAACGGCCCTGCTCCCGGGCGGAGTTGGTACGAAGCCTGGCGGATCTGTTGTGGGGTCGGTTGGCTGCGGCGGGAGATCGCATCGGAGGCCCCGGGTTCTGAGCGCCCCCGACAGGGGTGCGAGCTGTGTCGATGTGCGGCTCCGCCGCGTGGCGCGAGCAGCCACTGTGACCCCCGGCCGCCTGACGGGCTCAACGCCCCCAAGCCGCTCGCGCAGCCTGTCGCATCACCCGTCGGCGCCGCCGGCCACGGAGCCGGTCCACATAAAGACCACCGGTAAGGTGCTCGCACTCGTGTTGCAGGCACCGCGCGAACCACCCGGTGCCATGCACGGTGACCGGCTCGCCGTCCACGGTGAAGCCCTCGACGACCGCATGGTCGTACCGCTCCGTCCCGGCCTCCAGCCCCGGCAGGGACAGGCACCCCTCCGGTCCGCGGATCACCACACCGTCCGCCTCGACGAGCCGTGGGTTCACCACATGTCCCAGATGACGGACGTCGTCGTCGTCCTCGCAGTCGTAAACGAACACACGCAGCGGCTCGCCGACCTGGTTCGCGGCCAAACCGACCCCTTGGGCGGCGTACATTGTGGCGAACATGTCCTCGACCAGCCGGGCCAGTTCGGGTCCGAAGTCGGTGACCTCCGCGCACGGTGTGGTCAGAACAGGGTCGCCTAGCAGGGTGATGGGCCTCACGCGCCCTCGGGTGCCCGGGATGGAGCCTTGTCGCATGGCGGCAAGAGTACGGTCCTCAAGGACGCGCGGGGGCCGGGGAGGTGCCGCGATTCCGGTGCGTGAATGGATCTCGATAGGCTGAGGGCCACACGTTGCCGGGACTGGGCGCGGCGCCGTACGCAAGGAGGATCGAGAACTGATGGCAGGCAACTCGGACCCGCTGACGCCGCGGGCCAAGCTGGCCGTGACCGCGGGCAAGGCGGTCGCTGCGGCATCGCGCGCCGCAGGGCGCGGCAGCGGATCGGTGATCGGCGGCCGAGTGGCGCTCAAACTCGACCCCGACCTCCTCGCCCGGCTCGCCCAGAATCTGGACGTCGTCCTGGTGTCGGCGACCAACGGCAAGACGACGACCACCCGGCTGATCGCTGAGGCGCTGCGCGCCGCCGGCCCGGTCGTCTCCAACGCGCTCGGTGCCAACATGCCCGCCGGCATCACCTCCGCGCTGGCCGGCGGCTCGGACGCCAAGTTCGGGGTCATCGAGGTCGACGAGAAGTACCTCGCCGGGGTCGCCCGCGACACCGACCCGAAGTGCATCGCGCTGCTCAACCTCTCCCGCGACCAGCTCGACCGTGCCGCCGAGACCCGTATGCTCGCCGAGAACTGGCGCGAGGGCCTGGCCGGTTCCAAGGCCGTCGTCGTCGCCAACGCGGACGACCCGCTGGTGGTGTGGGCCGCCTCCTCGTCGCCCAACGTGGTCTGGGTCGCCGCCGGCCAGATGTGGAAGGACGACGCCTGGTCCTGCCCGTCCTGCGGCGGTGTGATGCAGCGCCCCGGCGACGACTGGTACTGCGGCGAGTGCGGCTTCCGCCGGCCGACCCCGTCCTGGGCGCTGTCCGGCGACCACGTCCTCGATCCGCACGGCTCCGCCTGGCCGATCCACCTCCAGCTGCCGGGCCGTGCCAACAAGGCCAACGCCGCCAGTTCGGCCGCCGTCGCGGCCGTCTTCGGAGTGCCCCCGCAGGTCGCCCTGGAGCGCATGTATCAGGTGCAGGCGGTGGCCGGGCGCTACGACGTCGTCCAGTTCCAGAGCCGCGACCTGCGTCTGCTGCTCGCGAAGAACCCGGCCGGCTGGCTCGAGACGTTCTCCCTCATCGACCCGCCGCCGGCCCCGGTCATCCTCTCGGTGAACGCGCGCAGCGCGGACGGCACCGACACCTCCTGGCTGTGGGACGTCGACTACACGCGACTGACCGGCCACCAGATCTTCGTCGTCGGCGACCGGAGGCTGGACCTCGCCGTGCGCCTGGAGGTCGCGAACCAGTCCTTCCAGGTCTGCGAGAACCTCGACCAGGCCGTGCAGCTCGCGCCGCCGGGCCGGATCGAGGTCATCGCGAACTACACCGCGTTCCAGGACCTGCGCCGCCGCGTCGGCAACTGACCACAAGGACGATCATTGATGAGTGACAACCAGCTTCGTCTGGTGTGGATCTACCCGGACCTGCTGAGCACCTACGGCGACCAGGGCAACGCGCTCGTGGTGGAGCGCCGGGCCCGCCAGCGCGGCCTCGACGTGGCCCGCCTCGACGTGCGCAGCGACCAGCCGATCCCGACCTCCGGCGACATCTATCTGATCGGCGGCGGCGAGGACCGTCCGCAGCGGCTCGCCGCCGAGCGGCTGCGCCGCGACGGCCATCTGTACCGGGCCGTCGAGAACGGCGCGATCGTCTTCTCGGTCTGCGCCGGCTACCAGATCCTGGGCCACGAGTTCATCAACGACCTCGGGCAGCGCGAGCCGGGCCTCGGCCTGCTCGACGTGGTCTCGGTGCGCGGCGAGGGCGAGCGGTGCGTCGGTGACGTCCTCGCGGACATCGACCCGCGCCTGGGCCTGCCCGAGCTCACGGGCTTCGAGAACCACCAGGGCGTCACCCACCTCGGCCCGACCGCCCGCCCGTTCGCACAGGTGCGGCTCGGCAGGGGCAACGGCACGGGGGACGGTACGGAGGGCGCGTACAACGACACCGTCTTCGGTACGTACATGCACGGTCCCGTTCTGGCGCGCAACCCGCTGATCGCAGACCTGCTGCTGAAGCTCGCGCTCGACGTCAACGCCCTGCCGCCGATCGACGACCGCTGGTACGAGGCGCTTCGCAACGAGCGCATCGCGGCTGCGCAGCAGCCGGCGTAGGTACTGCTGCGCAGCAGCCGGCGTAGGCACAGCCGCTCAGCAGCCCGCGTAGGCACAGCCGCTCAGCAGCCCGCGTGACAGCCCGTCTGACGGCTCTTCCGCACAGCTGAGCGGGCGCGTCCAGCAGGCGGACGCACGCTACGGCCCGGACCCCCGTCGCCGGTAGGCTGGCGGGGATTCGAGCCGGACAACGTGGTCCGGTCCCCAGCCCACGTTGAGAAGGTATTCCGGGCTATGCGCATTGGTGTCCTCACGTCCGGCGGCGACTGCCCCGGCCTGAACGCCGTCATCCGGTCCGTCGTGCACCGCGCCGTCGTCGACCACGGCGACGAGGTCATCGGCTTCCGGGACGGCTGGAAGGGCCTCCTGGAGTGCGACTACCTCAAGCTCGACCTCGACGCGGTGAGCGGCATCCTGGCTCGCGGCGGCACGATCCTCGGCTCTTCCCGGGTCCGCCCGGAGCATCTGCGTGACGGTGTGGAGCGGGCCAGGGGCCATGTCGAGGAGCTCGGGCTCGACGCGATCATCCCGATCGGCGGTGAGGGCACGCTCAAGGCGGCCCGGCTGCTGTCGGACAACGGCCTGCCGATCGTCGGCGTGCCCAAGACCATCGACAACGACATCGCCGTCACGGACGTCACCTTCGGCTTCGACACCGCCGTGGGTGTGGCCACCGAGGCGCTGGACCGGCTGAAGACCACCGCCGAGTCCCACCAGCGGGTGCTGATCGTGGAGGTCATGGGCCGCCACACCGGCTGGATCGCGCTGCACTCCGGCATGGCCGCCGGCGCCCACGCGATCGTCGTGCCGGAACGCCCCTTCGACATCGAGGAGTTGGCCACCCGGGTCGGCGAGCGGTTCGCCGCCGGCAAGCGGTTCGCGATCGTCGTGGCCGCGGAGGGTGCCAAGCCGCGGCCCGGCACCATGGAGTTCGACGAGGGCGGCAAGGACGTCTACGGGCACGAGCGGTTCGCCGGCATCGCCCGGCAGCTCTCGCTGGACCTGGAGCGGCGCCTTGGCAAGGAGGCCCGTCCGGTGATCCTCGGGCACGTCCAGCGCGGCGGCACGCCGACGGCGTACGACCGTGTGCTCGCCACGCGCTTCGGCTGGCACGCCGTGGAGGCCGTGCACCGGGGCGAGTTCGGCAAGATGACGGCGCTGCGCGGCACCGACATCGTGATGGTGTCGTTGGCGGAGGCGGTGGAGTCGCTGAAGACGGTGCCGCAGGAGCGCTACGCCGAGGCGGAGTGTGTCCTGTAGTGCGGGATATGGTGCGGGACTGATTTTGTACGGAGCTGAAGAGTCCGCCCCCGGTCGCAGTCACGACCGGGGGCGGTTCTACTCTGGTGCGGACAGACGGCCTACAACCCCCATGAAACAGGAGCCGGCGGATGGATCACAGCGGGCACGGCATGACCATGGATCTGCCGCCGTTCACGCTGGGGCGAGGTCTCGAATGGTCGGCGGACCCGTTCTTCCTCGTCGCCTGCCTGATCGGGCTCGGGCTCTACGGATGGGCTGTCGTCCGGCTCGTGAGGCGCGGTGACAAGTGGCCGGTCGGCCGGACCGTGGCGTACGTCGTCGGCGTGCTGACGGTGATGCTGGTGATGTGCACCAGGCTGAACGACTACGGCATGGTCATGTTCAGCGTGCACATGGTGCAGCACATGGTGATCAGCATGCTGGCGCCGATCCTGATCCTGCTCGGCGCGCCGATCACCCTGACCCTGCGTGCGCTGCCCACCGCGGGCCGCGGCCGCAAGGGGCCACGCGAGCTGCTGCTGATGCTGCTGCACAGCCGCTATATGCGGATCATCACGCACCCGGCGTTCACCATCCCGCTGTTCGTCGCGAGCCTGTACGGGCTGTACTTCAGCCCGCTGTTCGACTACCTGATGGGGTCCAAGGCCGGTCACATCGCGATGATGGTGCACTTCCTCGCCGTCGGCCTGGCGTTCTTCTGGCCGATCATGGGTATCGACCCGGGACCGCACCGCCCCGGCCATCTGATGCGAATGCTGGAGCTGTTCGCGGGTATGCCGTTCCACGCGTTCTTCGGCATCGCGCTGATGATGGCGTCCACGCCGATGGTCAACACCTACCGGCACCCCCCGGCCTCGCTGGGCATCGATGCCCTGGCGGACCAGACCTCGGCGGGCGGCATCGCGTGGGCGTTCAGCGAGGTCCCGTCCGTACTGGTGCTGCTCGCGCTGCTCTTCCAGTGGTACGGCTCGGAACAGCGGCAGGCCAAGCGGAAGGACCGGGCCGCGGACCGCGACGGCGACAAGGAACTCCAGGCGTACAACGCCTATCTGGCCTCACTCGACGCACGCGGCCGCTGAGTTCCGCTGCACCGCTGAATCCCCTTTCCTTTCCTTTCTTTTCGGTCTGCCTGAAACGCTCCCCCATTCGGTAACCTGGTGCATGACGTCCTGCCTCCGCTCGGCAGGACGCGGGGGACCGCCGGGGGGAGCGGTGATGACACATCTCGCATTCATGCAAAGGGCCTGGAAATCCGCGGTCCGGAGGATCGGATTCCTTTTCGTCGCCGTACTCATCCTCAGCGGGTGCAGCAAAAACGCACAGTTGCTCGCGGTGAAGGCCGTCGCCGCCGGAGCTCCGTCCCTCGCTCCCTTCTTCGACGAGCGCAGCGGTCTCGGCCACGACGCCCCGATCCAGGTGCGGCAGGCGCCCGGCGGCCTGCAGGCGGGCAACACACCCGGGCTCTACGGCGGTTCGCGCAGGCCGACGGTCTGTGAAGTCAAGCGACTGAAGGAATTCCTCACGGACCCGCAAAACAGCCGAAAGGCCGTGGCCTGGGCGCAGGTTCAGGGAATTGACAAGGCGGGGATCGCGGATTATCTGGACCGGCTCACACCGGTCCTGCTGCGTCACGACACTCTCGTTCAGAACCACGACTACAAGACCGGCCGGGCCACCCCTTTCAACTCCCTGCTCGAGGCCGGAATCGCCGTATTGGTCGACGATCAGGGGCAGCCCAGGGTGAAGTGCTCCTGCGGAAATCCGCTGCGCCCCTTCCAGGGCGACACCACAAGGATTTCCGTCAAGTTCGAGGACGGCAACAAGAAATGGGCCGGGTACGACCGTGCCTCCGTGGTGACGGTCAAGCCGGCGCCCCAGCGGCTGAGCCGGCTCGCGCTCGTCGACGTCGACGACCCGGACCGCGGCATCGATCGGCCCGTCGGCACGACCGGCGGGCATGACAAGCCGTTCGACACCCGGGTGCGGCACAAGGTGCCCGATGTGACGGGGATGCGGTTCGCCGAGGCCGGCCGACGGCTGACGGACGCGGGACTCGCGGTCCTCTCCGCCGGCAAGGTCGCTCCGCCCGACGAGGCCGTGGTCACGGGCTCGGATCCCGCGCCGGGGACGGAGCTGGCCTTCGGGCAGTACGTGACGCTCTCGGTGGACACCGGCTCGGTGGACACCGGCGGGACGTCCGCTCCCCCGTCGTCGGGCGGGACGACGCCCGGGAAGACGAGTACGTACCCTGCCACGCCGAGCGGCAGCGGAACGGGCTTCTCACCGTCTGCATCAGGCGGCTCCTCCTCGCCACACGGGAGTGCACGCCCACCCACGTCCAGCAGTGCACCACCGGCCACCTCACCGTCGACGAGCAGGCCGCCCGCCTCCGGTTCGGCACCCGGCGTCACCAGTTCACCGCCCACCGGCAAGCCGGCCACCGGCAGCGCGCCCGTCACACGGGCACCCGTGACGTCGACGCCCGCCACCGGCGCACCGTCGACCGGCAAACCGGCCAAGAGCACCCCGGCCACGAGCAAGCCCGCCACGAGTGAACCGGCCACGAGCAAGCCGGCGACCAGCGCACCGGCCAACGGTGGGCCGCCGGTCACGCGCGCCCGCGTAACGGGCTCGCCGACCACCGGCACGACCGGCACGACCTAGACCGGGGGAGCGAGCGGATGCCATCAGGAAAACCGCGGTCGGGAGTGGGCCGGGTCATCGCCGGCCGCTACCTCCTGCTGAACCGGCTCGGCGGCGGCGCCATGGGCCATGTCTGGCTCGCCCATGACCAGCAGTTGGCCTGCGAGGTCGCCCTCAAGGAGATCGTGTTCCGCGATCCGGTCGAGGCGGCGGAGGAACGGGCGTCCCGAGTCGCCCGCGCCCGTGCCGAGGCCCGGCACGCGGCCGGGCTGCGCGGCCATCCGCACGTGGTGACCGTGCACGACGTGCTGGAGCACGAGGGCCTGCCGTGGATCGTCATGGAGTACGTGGCGGGGGCGCTGGACCTGCGCGAGCTGGTCCATCAGCACGGCCCCCTGGCTCCCGCCGAGTGCGCCCGCATCGGCCTCGCCGTGCTGGACGCGCTCACCGCCGGGCACGAGCGGGGCGTCATGCACCGGGACGTGAAGCCGGCGAACATCCTGCTGGCGCCGGACCGCACCGGGGCGCCGTACGGCCGCGTCCTGCTCACCGACTACGGAATCTCGGTGCAGCCGGACACCGGCGAGACCCGCTACACGCTGACGTCGGCGCTGATCGGCACGTCCGGATATCTGGCGCCGGAGCGCGCGACCGGCGGGCCGCCGACCGCCGCCGCCGATCTGTTCTCGCTGGGCTGCACGCTGTACTTCGCTGCAGAGGGATGCGGGCCCTTCGAACGGGGCACACAGCTCGCCGAGGTCACCGCGGTGGTGCTGGAGGAGCCACGGTCCCCGGTGCGGGCGGGAGCCCTGGAGCCGCTGCTGACCGCCGTGCTGGTCAAGGACCCGGCCCTGCGGATCACGGCGGCGGACACCGCTGCCTCGCTGGCGTCGATCGTCACCCCGCAGTCGCATCAGCGGACCCGGGTGGACCTGGGTTCGGAGCCGCCGTGGGAGCGGACCGAGGCACGGACCGAGGCACGGACCGAGGCATGGACCGAAACCTCGCGCCGCACGACGCATGGCGGATCGGAAGCGGCATCGCCCTCGGCGGGAGCCGCGCCCGCCTCCTGGGCCCAGCCCGGGCCGCCGGTCGCGCCCTCGTCGTCATACGGGCAGGACGCCCGCGGCGGCCCGGCCGCAGCAGGGTCCGGCCCGCAGCTCACCCGCGGCGCACGCAATCCGCGCCGGTCACACGTCCTGCGTGCCCTCGCCGCCTGCGCCCTCGGCCTTGTCCTCGCCCTGGGCGGGATCTGGTACGCCGTGCGGAGCCGGCAGGACGACGGCACGGCGACACCGTACGGGGACACCGTCGCCCTCGCCCGCCCGCTCAAGGACGGGGACTGTGTCGTCGCCGACTGGCCCGGGGAGCCCTTCCGGGGCGGCGCTCCGCGACTGACCGTGGATCCGACCTGCTCCGGGAGGACACCCGACGGGCAGGTCATGGCGGTCGTCCCGGACGCGTCCGCCGACGAGGCGCGGGCGCGCGGGCCCGCCGAGTGCGAGCAGCGCACCCGGGAGATCCGGGAGAAGCTCGCGGACGTGCGCAGTTACGCCGTGGTCCCGACGTCGGCGGGCTTCGCGGCGGCGGGACGGCGCACCGCCTGTCTGGTGCTGGGGGCGCACGGGCCGGTGTACGGGCCGCTCGGGGACCACCGCAAACCGGGGATGCCGTTCGTCGACACGGCCGACATGCAGAAACAGGACTGTCTGGACGCGCCGTCGCTGCGGGTCGCGAAGCTGGTCTCCTGCGCCGGGACGCACGATCAGCAGGTGCTCGGCTTCACCCGGCTGAGCCCGCAGACCACTCTCACGGAGGCGAAAAGCCTGTCGGACGCGGCGTGCGCGCGGGATGTGCCGCCCAAGGACTACGGCTACGCCCCGTCCCGCTACGAGGCCGCCTCCTGGACGGGGCAGGGCGCGTGGACGTCCGGAACTCATCTGGTCGTATGCGCCGTGCGCAAGCAGAACGGGGGCACCATGGGAAAGGACGAACCATGAGGAGGGTGTTGCGATGCCCGGTTCCACGAAGACGATGGGGGTGCTCACCGTTGGTGGCCTCGTCGTGGTGACGGCCTACACGGTGGCGCTCGGCAGCAGTGGCTGGCTGTGGTTCGGCTGGGTCGTTCTCGGCCTGATCACCCTCGGCATGGTGGTCTCTGGCAACCGTTCCTAGAGACTGAGCGGGTCGAGGGGACGGGCAGCACCTCGGGCGCGATCTGCAGGGTGACCGAGAGCCGGTCGCCGAAGCTGCGCCGGAACAGCGCCAAGTAGTGGTCGTGGCGTGGAGTTCGTCGGCGAGCGTGGTGAAGTCGCCATGCCTGCGGAACGAGTAGCGGGTGAAGTCGGCGAACGTTCCCGGCGCGCCTGGACATATGCGGAACATGGACGCTCTCGCTGGATACGATGCCGGGCGCGCCGTCCGCATCCGCTGGATACAGTGCCCGCATGAACAGCAGGCCAGCGCCGTTCGACGAGCTCGACCGTAAGATCATCACCGCTCTGATGGCGAACGCCAGGACCAGTTTCGCCGAGATCGGCGCGGCCATCGGCCTGTCGTCGACGGCGGTCAAGCGCCGGGTTGACCGGCTGCGCGAGACAGGTGTGATCACGGGGTTCACTGCGACGGTGCAGCCGTCGGCGCTGGGCTGGCGCACGGAGGCGTACGTCGAGGTGTACTGCGAGGGCGCGGCGCCGCCCCGGCGCCTGGCGGAGGTCGTGCGCAACCATCCGGAGATCACCGCCGCGATGACGGTGACCGGCGGAGCGGACGCGCTGCTGCACGTGCGGGCGCGGGACGTCGAGCACTTCGAGGAGGTGCTGGAGCGCATCCGCACGGAGCCTTTCATCCGGAAGACGATCAGCGTGATGGTGCTGTCCCACCTCCTTCCGGAAAGCCCGGAGGCGGGCGCCAGCCACGCCGCACCCGAAGACGCAGCAGACATGCGCGGAGCGGACTGAGAACGCAGCATTCCTGCGTGAACACGCAGCTCTTGTTCCTTGTCGCCCATCTCCGTCACTTCCTACCTTGGTGTAAACCCTCAGTCGACACACAGGAAGCGGAGGAACCCCTCTGTGACCGAGAACCGTGTGCCGCGCCGGCGGCGCTTCCTCGTCTGCGAACCCAGACACTTCGCCGTGCAGTACGCGATCAACCCCTGGATGCACCCCGACACCAAGGTCGATGTGGATCTGGCGCGGGAGCAGTGGCGGGCGCTGATCAGTGCCTACCGCGTCCACGGCCACACCGTCGAGACCGTGGAGCCGGTCCCCGGCCTCCCGGACATGGTGTTCGCCGCGAACTCGGCGGTCGTCGTCGGCGGCCGCGTCTTAGGTTCCCTCTTCCACGCGCCCGAGCGGCGCCCCGAGTCCGTCCACTACGAGACGTGGTTCACGGCGTCCGGCTATGACGTCCACCGCCCCGAGTCCGTCTGCGAGGGCGAGGGCGACCTGGTCTGGACGGGGCGGTACCTCCTGGCGGGCACCGGATTCCGTACGACCCGCGAGGCGCACCGGGAGGCGCAGGAGTTCTTCGGTCACCCCGTGATCAGCCTCCAGCTGGTGGACCCGTACTTCTACCACCTGGACACGGCGCTGTTCGTCCTCGACGGCGGGCACCAGGAAAACATCGTGTACTACCCGGAGGCGTTCTCGCGCGGCAGCCGCGAGGTGCTCGCCCGGCTGTATCCGGACGCGGTGCTCGCGACCCGTGAGGACGCGATGGCCTTCGGGCTCAACTCCGTCTCCGACGGGCGCCACGTCTTCATCGCGCCGAGGGCCGAAGCGCTCGCCGCCCGGCTCGCCGACCACGGTTACGTCCCCGTCCCCGTCGACCTGTCCGAGTTCCACAAGGCCGGCGGAGGCATCAAGTGCTGCACTCAGGAGATCCGGGAGATGCGTTCATGACCGCACCCGTCCGTACGCGTTCGTCCGCCGAGCTGATCCGCGCCGAGGAACCGGTGCTCGCGCACAACTACCACCCGCTGCCCGTGGTCGTCGCCCGCGCCGAAGGCACCTGGCTGGAGGACGTGGAGGGCCGCCGCTACCTCGACATGCTCGCCGGCTACTCCGCCCTCAACTTCGGGCACCGCAACCCCGTGCTGATCGAGGCGGCCCACCGTCAGCTGGACCGGCTGACTCTCACCTCCCGTGCCTTCCACAACGACCAGCTCGCGGAGTTCGCCGAGTCCCTGGCCGCCTTGACGGGCCAGGACATGGTGCTGCCGATGAACACGGGCGCGGAGGCGGTGGAGAGCGCCGTCAAGGTGGCCCGCAAGTGGGCGTACGGGGTCAAGGGCGTGCCGGCCGACCGGGCGACGATCGTGGTGGCTTCCGGCAACTTCCACGGCCGTACGACGACGATCGTCAGCTTCTCCACGGACGAGACGGCTCGGGCGGGCTTCGGCCCGTTCACTCCGGGCTTCCGGATCGTCCCGTACAACGACCTGGCCGCACTGGAGGAGGCCGTCGACGAGACGACGGCGGCCGTGCTGATCGAGCCCATCCAGGGCGAGGCGGGCGTGATCATCCCCGACGAGGGCTATCTCACCGGGGTGCGCGACCTCACCCGCCGCGTCGGGTGCCTGTTGATCGCCGACGAGATCCAGTCCGGCCTCGGCCGCACGGGCAGGACGCTGGCCGTGGAGCACGAGGGGGTCGTGCCGGACGTCCTGCTGCTCGGCAAGGCGCTCGGCGGCGGCATCGTGCCGGTGTCCGCGGTGGTCGCGCGCCGGGACGTGCTCGGCGTGCTTCGGCCGGGCGAGCACGGCTCGACGTTCGGCGGCAACCCGCTTGCCGCGGCGGTGGGTTCGGCGGTCGTCGGTCTGCTCGAGACGGGCGAATTCCAGTGCCGGGCGGCCGAGTTGGGGGGCGTGCTGCGGGACGGACTCGCCTCACTCGTCGGCAAGGGCGTCGTCGGCTTCCGCTCGCGCGGGCTGTGGGCGGGCGTGGACATCGACCCGGTGATCGGCACGGGCCGCGAGATCAGCGAACGGCTCATGGGAGAAGGGATCCTGGTCAAGGACACCCATGGCTCGACGATCCGGTTGGCTCCGCCGTTGACGATCACGGAGGAGGAGCTGGCATCGGCGCTGGAGGTGCTGGAGAAGGTGCTGGCGGCTTGAGCACGGTGGTGATGGCGGCTTGATCACGGTGGCGGTGGCGGCTTGAGCGCGGTGCGCTCAGGGCCAGAGTCCCGTCAGGTCCAACGCCTCTGCAGGCGTCCGCGCATACCGGACGCCAGGCAACTCTCGCCCGTCGGCAGCAACGGGACGCCAGCCGTCGCCCAGCTGTACCACGGGCACGCCACCCCGGCGCATGGCGAGGGCCAGCTCCGAGAGTGTGCCCCAGGATCCGCCGACCACGACGACGGCATCCCCGCTGTGGACGATCACGCTGTTGCGCGCCTGCCCGAGACCGGTGGCGATCGCGACGCTCAGGTCCGGCCCAGCACCGGCACCGGCACGGTCGGCCTCGGGCAGCACCCCGACCACGAACCCGTCGTGGGACCGGGCGCCCGCCGTCACCGCTGCCATCACCCCGCCGTGGCCGCCGCAGATCACCACGGCACCGCGCTCCGCGAGCAGCCGGCCGAGTTCGTACGCGAGTGCCCGCTCCCGCTCATCGCACTGGCTCGGCCCGCACACCGCCACCTGCACCGCCATGCCGGTCCACCTCCGGCGCCGAAAATAGTGCCCGGCAGGACGCTCCGGTCGACAGCCTCGCCGTATGTCTTCACCGCGTTCGTCCCCGACGGCTTCGAGGTACCGCAGGGCCTCTCCGACGACGGCTTCAGGCTTGAGCCACCAGGGCCGCAGCACAACGAGTCCGACCAGGCGGGCATGGGCATCGAGCGTATGGCCGTCGTCCAGCCGGCTGGCCGTTCGCGCAGGTGCGGTACCGCTGAGCCGTCATCCCGAGCGGTACCGCTCGGCGCGGTCCGCGTTCAGGGTCAGGCCCAGGCCGGGGGCACGGTCGCGACCCGGTGTGATGGTGCCTCCGGTGGGATCGAGGGCGCCGTCGAAGAGGGTGCGTTCGATGCGTACGTGGTCGTGGAACCACTCCAGATGGCGGACGTTGGGCACGGCGGCCGCGGCGTGGGCATGGGCATGCGGCGCGCAGTGGCCGGAGATCTCCAGGCCGTGGCTCTCGGCGAGGGCTGCGGCGCGCAGCCAGACGGTGATGCCGCCGCAGCGGGTGACGTCGGCCTGCAGGCAGTCGACCGCACCGGCATCGAGCAGGTGGGCGAAGTAAGGGAGGGTGTAGCCGTATTCACCGGCCGTCACGTCCATCGGCACGGCGGCGCGGATCTCCGCCAGCGTGCGGGGATGGTCGGAGGAGACGGGCTCCTCGAACCATGTCACCCCCTGGTCGCCCAGCCGCTCGGCGACCCGCACGGCCTGCTTCGCGGTGTAGGCCCCGTTGGCGTCCACGTACAGCTCCGTGCCGTCCCCGACACTCGCGCGTGCCTCGCCCACGCGGTGCAGATCGCGTTCCTCGCACCGCCCCCAGGACTCCCCGATCTTGATCTTGACGCGGGGAATGCCCTCCTGCTCCACCCAGGTGCGCAGTTGGCGGTCCTGTCGCCCGTCGTCGTAGGTGGTGAAACCGCCGCTGCCGTAGACCGGCACAGTGGTTCGCGCGGCGCCCAGCAGATCGACGAGGGGCAGGCCGAGCAGACGGCTCTTGCAGTCCCACAGCGCGATGTCCACGGCGGAGATGGCCTGTGCCGCCACTCCGGGCCGTCCGGCGTTGCGTACGGTGCGGTGCATGGTCTCGTTGAGGCGCGGCACGTCGAGGACCGAGCCGTCGACGACGACGACGGCCAGCAGCTCGTCGATGACGTGCGCGGTGGCCGCGGGCGCGTAGGTGTAGCCGAGGCCGGTGACGTCGCCGCAGCGGACGGTAGCGACGACCAGTGTCGTCTTGTCCCAGCTCACGGTGCCGTCCGCCTCGGGCGTGTCGGTGGGCACGGTGCAGACGGTGGTGTCCACCCGCCCCACGAGCGGCTTGTCGGACGCGGCGGTGTCCTTCATGTGTCCTCCCCAACTATGGACATGCGTCCTCCCCGGTTACGAACATGTGTCCTCTCCGGGCTACGAACCATGCGTCCTCCCCGGCCTACGAACCATGCGTCCTCCCCGGCTACGCAC
>CBFHCJ010000023.1:0-23763 GCA_965654005.1 uncultured Streptomyces sp.
CAGCCCGGCTTCGCCGGGAGAAGCGATCACGACGCTCCGCGCCGAAGACAGTGAAACATGCCATGTCCGGCTCCGCCGGACCAGATGCGGCGACGCTCCGCGCCGCCACCATCAGATTCGCTTCACCATCGGCCTGAAGGCCGATGCACTGCGAATGAATCCCGGTAGCTCAAGGTGAGCGTGCCGTCGGCCACCGTGTGGGACGTGACCGGGTCGGCATTCTGGAAGCGATGCTTCTCGGTGACGCTCACCGACTGGAGTGCTCAAAGGCGGCGCCAGTGGCCGATCGGATACACGACCCAGTCAGCCCTGCCTATCACCTTGTCCTCGGGAACGAAGCCACCGCCCGGATCACCGAGGTGGTCCCGAGAATCTCGCGACACTCTGCGGTGATCACCCATCACCCACAGCTTCCCCGCCGGCACCTGCACATCGAAAGGCACCTCGGATGGGGCGTCACCAGGGAAGAGGTAGGCGGACTCGTCCAGTGGAACTCCGTTGACCGTGATCCGTCCCTTCTTGTCGCAGCATGTGACCCTGTCCCCACCGACCCCTATCACACGCTTGACATAGTCGCTGTCCGGAAAGGGAACCAGCCCCAGGTACGCGCCCAGCTCCCGCACCACACCACCGCCCGACGGTTCCGAATCGTCGTCGAGGAAAGAGCCGTGTCCGTCGAACACCACGACATCTCCACGTCGCACGTGCCCGCCGAACGCGTATGCGAGTTTGTCAACGACCAGCCGATCGCCCACGCGCAGGGTGTTCTCCATCGATCCTGAGGGCACGACGTAAGGGCGACCGATGAAGGCGTTCACCAGTACCAACGCCAGCACACACACGCCTGCCAACAGCAGGTATTCACGCCACGGGCCGAACCTCGGGGCGCGGTCATCGCCAGGGACGGCTTCCTCGGGCGGCTTCGGACCCGGGTCACGGTCCGCAGGCACTCCGTCGGCGGCGACAGGGCCATCACCCTCCGCCGCATAGTCACGGTCACTCATCCGTCGACTGCTATCCCTGCGGATCATTGAAGGGCCCCCGGCCAGGCGGCGCTCAGAGACGTGTCGAAGGTTCTACAGACAGCGTAGTCGGGCAGGAAACCCGACGTACGAGCCTCGGCGAGCGAGGGCGCACCCTCATCGCGGGTGGAGAGCAGGGGTGTTTCGATCGGCCAGTCAACGGCCAGTTCGGGATCGAGCGGGTGGACGCTGTGTTCGCCCGCGGGGTTGTACGTCTCCGAGCACACGTAGCACAGCGTTGCATTGTCGGTAAGGGAGCAGAAGCCGTGCCCCAGTCCGTACGAGAGGTACACCGACCTGCGATCGACGTCATCCAGACGGACGCTGTCCCAGCGACCGTACGTGGGTGACCCCACACGCAGGTCGACCACCACGTCGAGCACCGCTCCCCGAACACAGGTCACGTACTTGGCCTGGCCGGGCGGTACATCGGCGAAATGGATCCCCCGCACGACGCCCCGCCCGGACACCGACATGTTCGCCTGTGCCAGCCGCAGTGGGTGGCCGACCACTTCGGCGAGCCGGTCGAAGCGGTACCACTCCAGGAAGAGACCGCGCGGGTCGGTGTGCTGCTGAGGGGTGATCTCCCACGCGCCGTCGATGTTCAAGGGACGCACCTTCACGCTGTCACTTCGCCCTTCTCGTCGAGTAGGTCCAGCAGGTACCGGCCGTAGCCACTCTTGAGCAATGGCAGGCTCAGAGCTCGCAGTTGCTCGTCCCCGATGAGGCCGGTCCGCCAGGCCACCTCCTCCACACAGCCGATCTTGAACCCCTGGCGCTCCTCTATCACCCGGACGTATTCGGAAGCCTGCACCAAAGAGGTGAAGGTTCCCGTGTCCAGCCAGGCGGTACCACGGTCGAGCATGGTCACCTTCAGCTCGCCCCATCGCAGATAGGCTTCATTGACCGCTGTGATCTCCAGCTCGCCGCGCTCGCTGGGTTGCAGTCCTCGAGCGACCTCCACCACACGGTTGTCGTAGAAGTACAGCCCTGGGACGGCGTACCGGGACTTGGGCTTGGCGGGCTTCTCCTCGATCGACACCGCCAATGCGTTCTCGTCGAATTCCACCACCCCGTAGGCTGTAGGGTCGGCCACGGGGTAGGCGAAGATCCGGCCGCCGACCGGATCGGCGTACCCGCGTAATCGCGTCCCCAAGCCGCCGCCGTGGAAGATGTTGTCGCCGAGGATCAGGGCCACCGATTCGTGGCCGATGAACTCCGCGCCCAGGACGAATGCCTGGGCGATCCCCTCGGGCCGCTCCTGCGCCGTGTACTGCAGCCGAAGGCCGAGTTGTGACCCGTCTCCGAGCAGCCGTTGGAACTGCGGCTGGTCTTCCGGGTTTGTGATGATCAGGACCTCCCGGACCCCGGCCATCATCAACGTTGTCAACGGGTAATAGACCATGGGCTTGTCGAAGACCGGCATCAGTTGTTTCGACACTGCCCTCGTAACCGGCCACAGTCGAGAGCCTGTACCGCCGGCAAGAAGGATCCCACGCATTGTCGTCGAGGCCCGGCGCCCAGTCGGACCGGTGCCCCATCCCCCCTTCAGCTCCGCACCGACCCTCTCACGCACTGTGCCGCTACGGGCGCAGTGCGGCTCAGGGGCTTGGTGATCTTACCCACTGCCCAAAGTCACCGGTGCGCCAGTAGAGTTGGCGTTCATGCGGCTCCTCGTAACCGGCGGTGCCGGGTTCATCGGCTCGCAATTCGTCCGATCCCTGTTTTCGGTCCCCGAAGCCGTGGCGCGCCACCTGCGGGTCACCGTGCTGGACAAGCTCACCTACGCGGGTGTCGCGGCCAACCTCGACCCGGTCGCCGCGCACCCCGGATACTCCTTCGTCCACGGCGACATCTGCGACACCGACCTGGTGGACCAGGTGATACCGGGCCACGACGCCGTGGTGCACTTTGCCGCGGAGTCGCATGTCGACAGGTCCATCGCCGGGGCAGGACCGTTCGTGACGACCAACGTGGTCGGCACCCAGGTGCTGCTGGACGCAGCCCGCAAGCACCGGGTGGGCCGCTTCCTCCATGTCTCGACGGACGAGGTGTACGGCTCGATCGAGACCGGTTCGTGGACCGAGAAGTGCCCGGTCGCCCCGAACTCACCGTACGCCGCGTCGAAGGCCGGCTCCGACCTGCTCGCACTGGCCTACCACCGGACGCACGGCATGGACGTCGTGGTGACCCGCTGCTCCAACAACTACGGCCGGTACCAGTTTCCGGAGAAGGTGATCCCGCTCTTCGTGACGAACCTGCTGGACGGCAAGCGTGTGCCGCTCTACGGCGACGGGCGCAACGTGCGCGACTGGCTGCACGTGTCGGACCACTGCCGCGGCATCGAGCTCGCTCTGCGCAAGGGACGGCCGGGCCAGATCTACAACATCGGCGGGGGTACTGAGCTGACCAACGAGGAGCTGACGGACCTGCTCATCAAGGCGACCGGTTCCAGCTGGGACATGGTCGACCGGGTGCCCGATCGGAAGGGCCATGATCTGCGGTACTCCCTCGACTGCAGCAAGGCCGCGGCGGAATTGGGGTACACCGCCCAAGTGGATCTGGAGCAAGGGCTGGCCGACGCTGTCGCCTGGTACCGGGAACACCGCGGCTGGTGGGAGCCGTTGAAGGCGAAGGCGGCTGAGCGGCCGTGACCGCGGCGAAGGGCGAGGACAGGCCGACGGAGCCTGTCAGATGGCTGATCACCGGGGCGGCGGGGAAGTTGGGGCGCGACCTGGTCTCGGTGCTCGACGAGGACCCGACCGCAGAGGTGACCGCGCTGCGCAGAGGTGACCTCGACATCACCGAGGCCGCTGACGTGCGTAATGCTGTCGCCGGCCACGACATCGCGATCAACGCGGCGGCATGGACCGACGTCGATGGTGCCGAGACCGCCGAGGCGGCTGCCACGGCGGTCAACGGCACGGGGGTGCGTCACCTGGCAGAGGCCTGCGCGAGGACGGGTGCTCGCCTGCTGCACATCTCGACCGACTACGTCTTCTCCGGTGCAGCGGCAATTCCCTACGGCGAAAGCTCACCCGCCTCACCGGTGAACGCGTACGGCCGCAGCAAGCTGGCCGGCGAGCGGGCAGTCGCCCGAACGCTTCCGGAAACCGGTTACACCGTCCGCACCGCCTGGCTCTACGGCGAGCACGGCCGCGACTTCGTCACCACCGTCCTGGAACTGGCCGGGCAGCGGGAGACCCTGGACGTGGTGGATGACCAGCACGGCCAGCCGACATGGTCGAAGGCGCTGGCAGGTCAGCTCGCGCAGTTGGGACGTGCGGCGCTGGCCGGGCAGGCTCCGGCTGGGATCTACCACGGCACCGCCTCGGGCCGGACCACCTGGTTCAGACTGGCACGTACCGTCTTCGAGTTCGCCGGCCTCGACCCGGAACGGGTCCGCCCGACCACCTCCGCGTCCTTCGTCCGCCCCGCCGCCCGCCCTGCCTTCAGTGTCCTCGGCCATGACCGGTGGCGGGCCGCCGGCCTCGTACCGCTCCCGCACTGGCGGACCTCGCTCGCCGAGGCGTTTAGGGTGAACGCCTTCGCCGCGGCCTCGGCCGCTTCCCCGCTGCGCGACGGCTGAGCACACGCCCGGATGTCGGCCGCAGGGGGGCCGGCTGCCGCTTTTTCACCCAGCGGCAACCCGCCCCGCATGCATCAGCCCGTCAGGACGAGGCGTCCATGGCGGCTATGAGGCTGGCGGGCCGCATGTCGGTCCAGTTGCCCTCGACGTACTCCAGGCACGCCTTTCGGCTGTCTTCGCCGTGCACCACGCGCCACCCCGCCGGAACATCGGCGAAGGCCGGCCATAGCGAGTGCTGGCCCTCGTCGTTGACCAGAACGAAATACTGCGCGTCCTCGTCCTCGAACGGATTGCTCATCTCTTTCATCGACCTTTCTTGGGTTGATCGAGCCATTCACCGCGTAGGGATCACGTGGTGGCCCGGGGCACATGTTCCTTGCAGTCGGGCAGCGAGTACCGGAGCTATCGCAGCGAGCGAATCCGGTCGGGTCATCTCTTCGTGACCGCAGGCAACCGGGTGTTCCTCGATGACTCCGTCGATGTGGGGCCGCCAGAGTTCCGCGGTGAATGCGCCGTCCGTCCTGCCCACGGTGGCCCTGAAGTGGACAAGACTCCCGCGGAAGACCCCCGGCACGAATTCCCTTGCCGCGCGGACGTTGTTGGCATAGGTCCGCACAACGTTTTCGATGACCTGGTCCGCCAGGAGGAAATCACCCGCTTCCCGGCGCAGCGACTTCTCCACATCGGCCGAGGACGCCTCCTGGACGTCGCTGACCGGATAGCTGTCGAGCATCGCCAGCAGACCGACCTCTTCGCCCTGTTCCTGCAGCCTGGCGGCGATCTCATGAGCAATCAGCCCACCGACCGACCAACCGACGAAATGGTACGGCCCGTGCGGCGAGACACTCCGGATCCGGTCGATGTACTCCTCGGCCATCTCCCCGACCGTCGCAAGGGCGTCCTCGGCCTTCTCAAGCCCGCGTGACTGCAGTCCGTAGATCGGATGCTCTGTGTCGATGTGCGTGGCCAGACCGACGAACGACCAGCTCAACCCGGCTGCGGGGTGGATACAGAAGAGGGGAGCCGCGTTTCCGCTTACCCGGACCGGGAAGAGCACGTCGAACTCACTGAGCGATTCTGCGCCGTTCAGCGCCTGCGCGAGCCCGGCGACGGTCGGCTCCTGGAACAGCATCCGCAGCCCCACGTCGAGGCCGAGCACCGCGTGGATGCGGCTGATCAGCTTCGCTGCAAGCAGCGAATGGCCTCCAAGATCGAAGAAGTTGTCGTCGATACCGACACTCGGCACATCGAGCGCCTCGGCGAACAGTTCGCACAGGGTCGTCTCACACGGGGTCCGGGCTTCACGGCCGCCCATCCGAGCACCGAGCACGGGCGCCGGCAACGCGGCCCGGTCGAGTTTGCCGTTGGGCGTCACCGGGAGCGCGTCGAGCACCACGACGGCGGACGGCACCATGTAGCCGGGCACTTCAGCCGCGATCCTGCGCCGCAGCTCCTCGGTGTCGAGGGCGGTGCCCTCGGCCGGAACCACATAGGAAACGAGCTGCTTGTCGTCACGGCCATCGCGGCGGACCAGCACCGCGGCCTGCATGACGTCGTCGTACGCCGTCAGTAGTGTTTCGATCTCGGCGGGTTCCACCCTGAAACCACGCAGCTTGACCTGGTTGTCGGCCCGGCCGACGAAGTGCAGGTCGCCGTCGCGGTCCCAGCGGACCAGGTCACCGGTGCGGTACATGCGCTCGCCCGGCGCGCCGAACGGGTCGGCCACGAAGCGCTGGGCCGTCAGGCCGGCCTTGCCGAGATAGCCCCTGGCGAGTCCGGGACCGCTCACATACAGCTCCCCGACGGTGCCGGGTGGCACCGGCCGCAGACCTGCATCCAGCACATAAACACGGGCGTTCGTGATCGCCCGGCCGATCGTGGGAAGGCGGCTCCCGGACAGCGGCTCACTCATGGTCGCGCAGACCGTTGTCTCGGTCGGCCCGTAGGCGTTGATCAGCCGCACGGTACCGCCCCACCGACGGATCGCGTCCATGGGCATCGCGTCGCCTGCGACCGCGACGGTGACCAGCGTGTCGAGGCTGCCGGCCGGCATGAGCGAGAGCGCCATCGACGGCAGGGTCACATGCGTGACCCGCTGCCGCTCCAGCAGCTCGGCCAGCGGGCGTCCCGGGAGCAGCTCCTCCCGCGTCCCCAGAACCAGAGCGGCTCCACTGAGGAGCGCCATGCAGACCTCGGAGAAGGCCGCGTCGAAGCTGGGCGAGGCGAACTGCAGCACACGGCTTCCCACTCCCACCTGGAACCGGTCGATCTGACTGGCGGCCAGGCCGGGCGGACCGTTGTGGGTGACGACGACGCCGTTCGGGCGTCCGGTGGAACCGGAGGTGTAGATGACATAGGCCGGATGGGACCTGAGCAACGGGGCAAGCCGGTCCGCGTCGGTCGGATCGCCGTGGGGCATACCGTCGAGCTGTGCGGCAACGGCGGCGTCGTCGAGCAGCACGGTCCTCGTTCCCCCGGGCAGCCGGTCGCCCGACTCACCCAGGGCGAGCACCAGTTGTGGCCGGGCGTCGCCCAGCATGTGGCCGATCCGCTCCGCAGGGTATTCCGGATCCACCGGCAGGTAGGCCGCGCCCGCCTTGAGCACCGCCAGCGTCGCGACCACTTGGTCAACGGAGCGCGGCAATGCCAGAGCGACGATCCGCTCGGGTCCGGCGCCCAGCCCGGTCAGCAGATGGGCCAGCCGGTTCGCCCTCGTGTTGAGCTCCGCGTAGGAAAGTTCCGTCTCGCCGCACACCAGGGCCGTGGCCTGCGGTGTCCGGGCGACCTGGGCTTGGAACAGCTCGGGTACGGTGCCCTCGGGAACCGTACCCGAAGTGCCTGCCCACGCGCCGAGGATCTGGCGGCGTTCGGCCGGCAACAGCACCTCCACCGCGTTCACCGGGACGTCCGGCGCGGCCGCCACGGCCTCCAGCAGCAGAACGAGCCTCCCCGCCATGGCCTCCACGGTCTCCTGGTCGAACAGGTCCGTGCTGTACCGGATGCCGCCCCGGATGCCCCGTGGCTCCCCAGCCTCGTCCAACTCCTCGACCAGGTCGAATTCCAGGTCGAACTTGGCCACGCCCGACTCGACCTCGACCACGTCGACGCGTACCCCGGGAAGGTCCACGGTGTTCCTGGTCCCGACCCGCAGCGCCACCATCACCTGGAACAGCGGGTGGCGGGCCGCCGTACGTTCCGGGTTGAGCACCTCGACCAGCAGCTCGAACGGCACGTCCTGGTTGGTGTAGGCGTCCAGGGCGGTGTCCCGCACCCGAGTGAGCAGCTCGATGAAACTCGGGTCACCCGAGACGTCGGTGCGCAACACGACCGTCTTGGCGAAGAACCCGACGAGGTCGTCGAGCGCCTGGTCGTTGCGACCGACGACCGGGCTGCCGACCGGTATGTCGGTGCCGGCGCCGAGCCTGGTCAGCAGCGCCGCGATGGCCGCCTGCAGCACCATGAACATGCTGGCGTTGCAGCGCTTGGCGACAGCCGCCAAACGCCGCTGCAACGTGCTGCCGACCTCGAACCACGCCACGCCGCCGCGGTGACTTGGCAGAGCGGGCCTGGGCCGGTCGGTCGGCAGCGGCAGCTCCGCCGACAGGTCCGCGAGGGCGTCGCGCCAGTGGGTCAGCTGACGGGAAATGGCGCTGTCCGCGTCCTCCTCGCGGCCGAGCAGGTCTCGCTGCCAGAGCGTGTAGTCGATGTACTGCACCGCAAGCGGCGCGAACCCGGGCTCGCCTCCGGCGCTCCTGGCGCGGTAAGCGGCGGCCAGATCCCGGGTGAGAGGTGCGGTGGAAGCGCCGTCGGTGGCGATGTGGTGCAACACGATCAGCATCACATGCTCTGTCGGGCCGAGCACGAACAGGGTCGCCCGGAACGGCGGCTCCGCGGTCAGATCGAAACCGGCTTCGGCGGCTGCGCGCAACTGCTGTTCCACTTCGCTGGCACAGCTGTCGACCACTGGCACGACGGGGCAGGCATCGGCGGCGTCGAGGACCACCTGGCTGGGCTCGCCGTCCACTTCGGGGAAAACGGTGCGCAACGGCTCATGCCGGCGTACCACGTCGCCCAGGGCCGCAACGAGCGCGGAGCGGTCCAGCTCGCCCGAAAGCCGCAGGGCCAGCGGCACGTTGTAGGTGGCGGTCCGGCCCTCGAACCGGTTGAGGAACCACAGGCGGCGCTGCGCGAACGACAGCGGGATCCGGGCCGGGCGGTCCACCGGCCGCAAGGGCGTCTGGGCCCGTCCGGAAAGGCCGATCCGTTCGGCCATACCCGCCGCGGTCGGCGCTTCGAAAACCGCGCGCAAGGGCAGCTCCACGCCGAACCGCGATCTCACCCGGTTGACCAACTTGGTGGCGAGGAGCGAATGGCCTCCGATGTCGAAGAAGTCGTCGTCGATCCCGACCGCCGGTACACCCACCAGCTCGGCGAAAAACTCGCAGAGCACTTCTTCCTGCGGCGTGCGCGGTTCGCGTCGAGCCGCCCGCTCGATAGGGTCGGGGGTCGGCAGCGCCCTGCGGTCGAGCTTGCCACTCGGTGTCAGCGGCATGGCGTCGAGCACCACGACGGCGTTGGGCACCATGTACTCGGGCAATACGGCCGCCATCCGACGCCGTACCCCGGCGGGGTCGATCCGCCGACCGGGGGCCGCCACCACGTAACCCACCAGTTGCTGGTCCCCATCGGGGCTCTGTCGCACGACCGCGACCGCGTTCAGCACGTGCGGCTCGCGGCCGAGGACGGCCTCGACCTCCCCGAGCTCGATGCGGAAACCCCGCACCTTGACCTGGTCGTCCGAGCGGCCCACATACTCGATGTTGCCGTCGGCAGCCCAGCGCACCAGATCGCCCGTCCGGTACATCCGCGATCCAGGAGCACCGAAGGGGTCGGCCACGAAGCGTCCGGCACTGAGCGCGGGACGGTTCAGATAGCCGCGGGCCACACCGGCACCGCCGATGTAGAGCTCGCCGACCACCCCCACCGGCACCGGCCGCAGCCGTGCGTCCAGCACATAGACACGGGTGTTGGACAGAGGGCGGCCGATGGGCGGGGCGATCTGCTCGGTGCCGTCGGAGTACCAGGCGGTGGAGTACACGGTCGCCTCGGTCGGCCCGTAGATGTTGGCGATCCGGGTCCCCTTCATGGCCAAGCGGATCTGGCCGACGACCCGCTCGGGAAGGGCTTCTCCGGCCAGGACGACGGTATCGGCCCGGACGGCCAGGTCGGCGCCGCCGAGCAGGGCGGAGACCACCGAGGGGACACCGCTGATCAGGGTTGCCTCGAACGGCCGCTCCGCGAGCGCCAGCAGGTCACGCACCATTTCGACGCGGCCGCCGACCATCAACGGCGCGAAGAGCTCGAACACCGAGACGTCGAAGCTCAGTGAGGTGGAGGCCAGTACCCGGGCCAGTCCCTCCCTCCCGAACTCGTTCACAGCCCAGTCGAGCAGGTCGGCCATGCTGCGCCTGGAGATCACCACACCCTTGGGCGTGCCTGTCGAGCCCGAGGTGTAGATGACGTAGGCCGGGTTGGATTCGTTCACCGGTTGGTGCCGGTCGGCATCCGTTACATCGCTCGCGTCCAGGCCGGCGACGGCCGTGGCCACCGCGGGGTCGTCGAGGACCAGGCGGGGCACGCCGTGCCCGTCGGGCAACCGCTGCTCGCCCTCACGGGTGGTGATGACGAGTCCCGGCTTGGCGTCGCCGAGCACGAAGGCGATGCGCTCCGCCGGATAGTCCAGGTCCACGGGAAGGTAGGCAGCCCCGGCCTTGAGTATCGCGAGGAGGGCGACGACCATCTCCGTCGAGCGCGGCACGGCGAGCGCGACGAAGCGCTCCGGTCCGGCGCCGTGCTCGATGAGCCGGCGCGCCAGCCGGTTCGCCCGGGCGTTGAGCCGGCCGTAGTCCAGCTCAACGCGCTCACAGACGACGGCGACCGCGTCGGGCGCTGCTGCCGCCCGGGCCTGGAACGACTCAGCCACGCTGCGCTCCGGCAGTGCCCGGGGCGCACCGTTCCAGTCTCGCAGAAGGAGTTGCCGCTCCTCCGGTTCCAGGATGTCGATGTCCGCGATCGACACGGCGGGGTCGCGGACGACGGCTTCCAGCAGACGCACCAGCCGGCGCGTCAGCCGTTCGACACTTGCCGGGGCGAACAGGTCGGCACTGTAGACGACCCTTCCGTGGATGCCGTTGGGGCGCCTGTCCGGCGTGAAACGCTCGCGCACGTCGAAGTCGAGATCGAATTTGGCGGCATCCGGCCGGATCGTGACCGGGCCGACTTCCATCCCCGGCAGGTCGAGGTCGGCCTCGATGTTGTTCTGCATGGCCAGCATGACCTGGAACAACGGGTGCCTGGCCAGCGAGCGAGGCGGATTGAGGACCTCAACCAAACGTTCGAAGGGGACGTTCTGGTTGGCATAGGCCGCCAGGTCGCTGCGGGCGACCCTGCGGAGCAACTCGCCGAAGGTCGGGTCGCCGGAGGTATCCGTGCGCAGCACGAGCGTGTTGACGAAGAAGCCGACCAGGTCGTTCAGGGCTTCGTCGGTCCGCCCGGCGATCGGGCTGCCGATCGGGATGTCCGTGCCCGCGCCGAGCCTGGTCAGCAGGGCTGCCAGCGCCGCCTGCAGGGTCATGAAGAGACTGGCGTCATGCCGCCTGGCCAGCCGGATGAGACCGCCGTGCAGGGCGGGTGGGATGTCGAACTCCACGGTGCCGCCCCGGTGGCTGGGCTCCGCGGGGCGTGGCCGGTCGGTGGGGAGATTCAGCTCGGCGGGGAGGTCCGCCAGTGCGTCACGCCAGTATGCGAGTTGGTGTGAGATGGCGCTCTGCGGATCGTCCTCGGAGCCGAGCACCGAGCGCTGCCACAGCGTGTAGTCCGCGTACTGCACCGGAAGCGGGACGAACCCCGGGGGGTTGCCCGCCGCGCGAGCCGCGTAGGCCAGGGTCAGATCACGGGACAGGGGTGCCATCGACCACCCGTCGGCGGCGATGTGATGCACCACGATCACCAGGACATGCTCGGTCGGACTCATCACGAACAGACCGGCGCGCAGCGGCAGTTCCCTGGTCAGGTCGAAGCCGGCCCCGGCCGCCGCGGTCATCGCCGGTTCCAGCTCGCCCTCGGCGACCTGCACCACCTGCAGATCGACCTCCGCGGCAGGGTCCAGGACCAGTTGCCTGGACTCACCGTCGAATTCGGGGAAGACGGTACGCAGGCTCTCGTGCCGTGCCACCACATCGTGCAACGCAGCCCGGAGCGCCTCTTGGTCAAGCGGGCCTGCCAGCCTCAAGGCCACGGGGATGTTGTAGGCCCCGCTCGGCCCTTCCAACCGCTGAAGGAACCACAGCCGCCGCTGGGCGAAGGAGAGAGGCACCACAGCCGGCCGCTCCGCCGCCGCCAGAATGGCCTGGGCCCGGTCGGCGGTGTGGATTCGGCGCACCAGGTCGCAGACGCGCGGGGTCTCGAACACCGCCCGTACCGGCACTTCGACGTGGAAGGCGGTCCGGATGGCGTTGACCAGGCGAGTGGCCAGCAGCGAGTGGCCGCCCAGGTCGAAGAAGTCGTCGTCTATGCCGACCCGGGGCAGCCCCAGCACCCGTGCGAACAGGCCGCAGAGCACTGCTTCCTGCTCGTTGCGCGGCTCGCGGCCCGAGGCCTCGTCAGCGAAGTCAGGCGCGGGCAGCGCGGCACGGTCGAGTTTGCCGTTCGCGGTGACCGGCAGGGAGTCCAGCACGACGAAGGCCGCCGGAACCATGTATTCGGGCAACCGCTCCCGGAGATGAGCCCGGAACGCCGCACTCAGTTCCCCCGACTCGCGGAAGGTCATCGGATCGTTCGTGAACGGACCGCTCGGTATCTGCCCGGTCCCCGTGTCCAGCGGCGGGTCGGCAGGCGTCAGTGCGGCATCCATCAGCAGGATGTCGAGCATGCCTTCCGAGACGCCGGTGTCCGACCAGGTCGCGGCCACCCGGTAGCCGAGCCGCTCACCGAGGTCGAAGAACGCCTCCGGATCCGCACCCTGCGATTGCGCCAGCGCTTGCCGGACCTCGGCGCGGGGGCTGCCGGCCAAGAGCTTCCCGGCAGCCGCCGCCTCATGCGCCGTACGCGCGTTGACCACGCCGACCAGCCGAAGCGCACCCGGCCGTTCCGCCTCCAGGAGGGCCGCCAACGCCGGCATGTCGGCGATGTCCTGCGCCCACCGCAGCTGCGGTGCCTGGCGCAGTGACGTCACCGTAGCGGCAGGCTTCTTGTGCAGGACGACGTCGTAGCGGTGACGACTCAGTTCGTTGTGGTACTTCCCGCGCTTGACCTGGACATCGACGCCACCGATCTCGGCCATGTCATGGCCGAGCGTGGCGAAGAACTCGGGGGCGACCAGGAGTTCCTTCTCCCGAAGGATCTTGCGGTCCACCGCGCGGCGAACCAGCCCCGCGCCCTCGGTCCGATCGGCGTCCGCCAGTTGCACCGCGGTGTGGAAGGCGCGCAGCAGCCGCAGATTGCGTACGTCGCCGACGAACACAGCGCCGCCGGGCGCGAGCAGCCCGACCGCCTGACGCAGCACCGACTCCAGGTAATCGGCGTGCGGGAAGTACTGCACGACCGAGTTGATGATCACTGTGTCGAAGAAGCCGACGGGCAGGTCGGTGACGTCGTCGGCAGGCTGTACACGCAACTCCACCCGGCCGGAGAGCTCTGGCCGGGCCGCGACCTCATGCTGGAGGGCGTCGATCGCGGCGGATGAGAAGTCGGTGGCCCAATAGGACTCACAGCCCGCCGCGAGCCGGGAGAGGATCAGGCCGCTGCCCGCGCCGATCTCCAGTACGCGGCGAGGGCCGAGCGCGCGGACGCGCTCGACGGTGGACGCCTGCCACTCCCGCATCTCCTCCAACGGCAGGGGCCTGCCGTCGTAGCTGCTGTTCCAGCCGGAGAAGTCGGCGCCGAAGTCAGCAGCGGGCGCGACGCCGTACATGACCTCGTAGATCTGCTTCCACTCGGCGACCTGCTCGGCGCTCTTCTCGTCACGTGACCCGGAGTGCTCCCAGTCCGGGACGACGTAACCGACCAGCTGGACTTCGCCCATGGCGTCCCTGCGGGTGAGCACCTCGGCCTGGCTGACACCCGGGTGCCGGGCCAGTACCGAACTCACCTCGCCGAGCTCTACCCGGAACCCGCGAACCTTCACCTGGTCGTCGGCCCTGCCGATGAACTCGAGTCGCCAGTCCTTGTTCCATCGGCCGAGGTCACCGGTGCGATACATACGTGCACCCGCGGGACCGAACGGGTCCGCGCAGAACCGCTCCGCGGTCAGGGCCGGCCGACCCAGGTAGCCACGGGCAAGGCCGGCTCCCGCGATGTAGACCTCACCGGTCACCCCCGGTGGAACCGGTCGCAGGCCAGCGTCGAGTACGTAGATCCTCGTGCCCGCCAGCGGATGGCCGAGGGGCACCCTGGCGGAAGCCGTGTACGGTGCACGAACCTCGAACTGGGTGGCGCACAGGGTTACTTCGGTCGGGCCGTAGAGCTGCCTGAAGGTGATGCCGGGGCAGTGCGCCAGCACCTTCTCGACCGCTGTGGGCGGGACGACGTCGCCGCCCGAGAGAACCTCCCGCACACCGAAGAGCGCCTCCGGCGCGTCCTCGGCGAGCGTCCGGAAGAGCCCGGCCGTGAAGTGGACCGCGGTGATGTCCTCCTGCTCGATCAGCCGGGCGAGATCCGCCGTGTCCATCCTTCCAGGAGGAGCGAGTACGACCTGCCCGCCCTGGCACAGCGGCACCCACAGCTCGTAGTTGGAGATGTCGAACGCATACGGCGCGTGCATCAGCACACGTTCGTGGTGGCCGGTGTGCCAGCACGGGTCGTCGGCGAGCGCGAGCAGGTCGCCGTGCGAGATCGCGACGCCCTTGGGCTCCCCGGTCGAGCCGGATGTATACATCACGTAGGCCAGCTGCTTGGGCCGGACCGCGACGTCAAAGACGGGCGCCGGCTCGTCGCCGGCCCCAGGCTCCTCGTCCGCGAGCAACACCGTGCAATCGTGCTCGAACTCCCGCGCCGCCGGGCTCCGGTCGGTGATCAGCACACGCACTCCGGCGTCCTGCAGCACCCACCTCAGGCGTTCGTGCGGATACGCCTCGTGCAGCGGCACGTAGGCGGCGCCCGCCTTGAGTACTGCCAGGACGGCGACGACGAGCTCGGGACAGCGCTCCAAGAAGACGCCGACCGGTTCCTCGGGCCGCACTCCGAGCGCGATCAGCCGACCGGCCAACCGGTTGGCGCGACCGTCGAGTTCGCGGTACGTGAGCCATCTGTCGCCGGCACGCACAGCCACGGCTTCCGGGTCGGCGGCCAGGCGCTCGGCGAACTTCTGCAGAACCGTGCCGGACGGGCCGCCTTCATGCTGGGCCTGGCCGAGCAGTCGCCGTCGTTCCGCCTCCGTCAGGACGTCCAGCTCACCGATGCGTGCGCCCGGGTCGGCAACGAAGGACTCCAGGAGAGCGACCAGCCTGGTCGCAAGGTCCGCGACGGTCTCCCGGTCGAACAGGTCGACGCAGAACTCGATGACGCCGCCGATGCCCAGTGGCGTCCGGTCGTCCGCGAACCGCTCCTGGAGGTTGAAAGCGAGATCGAACTTGGCCGACCGGATGGCATCACGCTCGACCGTCGCGTCCAGACCCGGGAAGTCGATGACGGCCATCGTGTTGTTCTGCAGCGCGAAGAACACCTGGAACAGCGGGTGGCGGGAGAGCGACCGCGTCGGATTGATCACCTCGACCAGCCGCTCGAAGGGAACCTCCTGGTTGGAGTAGGCCACGAGATCACCTTCTCGCACCCTCGCCAGCAGTTCGCCGACGCTCGGGTTTCCGGAGGTGTCCGTCCGCATCACCAGCGTGTTGACGAAGAACCCGATCAGGTCGTCGAGCGCGGCGTCCATGCGCCCCGCGATCGGGCTGCCGATCGGGATGTCCGTGCCCGCGCCGAGCCTGGTCAGCAGTGTCGCGATCGCGGCCTGGACGACCATGAACAGGCTGACGCCATGGGCACGCGCCAGATCCAGCAGACGCGCGTGGAGCTCTGCCTCGACCGTGACATCGGCCGTGTCGCCCTCGAAGCTGAGTTCCGCGGGCCGGGCACGGTCGGTGGGCAGCGGGAGCTCCTCCGGAAGATCGGCGAGGTTCTGCCGCCAGAAGGCCAGCTGTTCGGCCATGGCACTGTCGCGATCGTCCTCGCTGCCGAGCACCTCCCGCTGCCAGAGGGCGTAGTCCGCGTACTGCACCGGCAGCGGTCGCCAGCCGGGTTCACGGCCTGCCGCCCGTGCGGCGTACGCGACGCCGAGATCGCGAGCCAGCGGCGCCATCGACCAGCCGTCGCCGGCGATGTGGTGCATCACCAGCAGCAGCACGTGTTCGCTGGGCCCGACGGCGAGCACATGGACCCGGATGGGAAGGTCCCGGGCCAGGTCGAACCCGCGCGTGGAGATCTCCGTCAGGGTCCGCTGCAGATCGGCCTCGTCGGCGTCCGCGAACGACACACCGGAGCGGACCTCGTCGACGTCCAGGATGCGCTGCACGGGCTCCCCGTCGACTTCGGCGAAGAGTGTGCGCAGCGATTCGTGTCGCGCCACCAGGTCGGTGAACGCCATCTCCAGTGCCGCGCGGTCGAGCGCGCCCCGAACGCGGATCACCCTGGAGACGTTGTAGAAGGAGCCGCCCGCCTCCATGGTGTTCAGGAACCACATCCGTTGCTGCGCGAACGACAGCGGTACGGCAGCGGGCCGTGCCATGGGCCGCAGCTCCGTGCGCGCGTTCTCAGCGCTGAGCAGCCGCGTGGCCAGCCCTGCGGGCGTCGGCGCTTCGAACACCGCTCTCACCGGCAGTTCGACACCGAAGACGGCACGGATGCGGTTCATCATCCGGGTCGCCAACAGCGAGTGCCCACCCAGACCGAAGAAGCTGTCCTCGACGCCGACCCTCGGCAGCCCGAGGACCTCGGCGAAGAGCCCGCAGAGGATCTCCTCCTGCGGGGTGCGCGGATCACGGCCGTTCGCATCGGCGACGAAGGCCGGCTTCGGCAGAGCCTTGCGGTCGAGCTTGCCGTTGGAGGTCAGCGGCAGCGCGTCGAGCACGACGACCGCGGACGGCACCATGTACTCGGGCAGAACATCGGCGACCTTCCGGCGGACCGACGACGCGTCCACCGTCTCACCGCGCGCGGGCACCACGTATCCCACGAGCGCCCTGCCGCCCGGCACGTCCTCGCGGACCACCACCACGGCGCCGCCCACACCCTGCTGCTGGCCGAGGACCGCCTGGATCTCGCCCAGCTCGATGCGGAAGCCGCGCAGCTTCACCTGGTCGTCGGCGCGGCCGACATACTGCAGCTGACCATCGGAACGCCAGCGCACGACGTCGCCGGTGCGGTACATCCGCGCTCCGGGCGGGCCGAAGGGGTCGGCGACGAACCGCTCGGCGGTCAGCGCCGGGCGACCGAGATATCCACGGGCCAGCAGATCACCGCCGACGTACAACTCGCCGGCGACACCGACCGGGGTGGGACGCAAGACGCTGTCGAGAACATAGGCCCTGGTGTTCCAAAAGGGCCGGCCGATCGGGACCGGACCGTCGGACACCGGATCACCGGGGTCGATGCGGTACTCGATGCAGTTGACGGTCACCTCGGTGGGGCCGTACGAGTTGAACACCGTCACATCCGGGTGCCCGGCCCGCCACTGCCGCAGTACGTCCCCGTGGAGCGCCTCGCCACCGATGACGAAGGTGCCCGACGGCGAGAACTCGTCCGGCAACGCGTTCAGCATCGCCAGGTGGCTCGGCGTCGCCTTGAGGAAGACCGGCTGTGCCCCGGCCGCCTCGGCCGCGTCCAAGGCACCGAGCCGGACGCTGCCACCCCCCACGAGCGGCGTGTAGACGGTGGTGACGGTCGCGTCGAAGGCGATCGACGCGTGCAGCAGCGCGGTGCCGGTGTCGCTCGGTTGCGCGGCACTCGGGTAGGTCTCCTGTGCCCGAGCCACGTACGCGGACAGCGAGCCGTGTTCGATGGCCACGCCCTTGGGCCGGCCGGTCGATCCGGACGTATAGATCACGTAGGCGAGCTGCTTGGGATGCAGTGGCGCTCGGAGGTTCTGATCCCGGTATGACGCAAGCCGCTCCGCCGTGTCGGGGGCGTCGATCGCCAGCCGTGGCGTCCCGGTATCGGGCAGTCGGTCCAGCAGATGTGTGCTCGTGACGACCAGCAGCGGTTGCGCGTCGTGGATCGTGTAGGCGATGCGCTCGGCCGGATACTGCGCGTCGATCGGCAGATAGGCCGCGCCCGACTTGAGCACGGCCAGCAGACCCACCATCAGGTCGGCGGTTCTCGGCAGAGCGACCGCCACCCGCGTGTCCGGCCCCGCTCCCAGGTCGGCCAGGCAACGTGCCAGCTGGTTGACCCGGGCGTTCAACTGCGCGTAGGAGAGCACCACGCCGTCGCTGATCACGGCGGTCGCATCCGGTGTTGCGCGAACCTGTTCCTCGAAGCGGTCGATCACACTCTTGAACGGGACCGTACGGACCGGCCCGTTCCACTCGCTCAGCACGCGGTCCTGCTCGGCCGCGTCCATGATCTGCACGTCGCTCAGTTTGAGCCGGGGATCCGCGGCCACCGCCGTCAACAGCCGCGTCAGCCGCTCGCCCAGGGAGGTGACGGTGCCCTCGTCGAACAGGTCCGTGCGGTAGTCCACCCGGGCCTGCAGGCCCATCGGCGACGCGTCCGGGCCGAACTCCTCCGTGAGGTGGAAGGCCAGGTCGAACCGGGCCTCCTCGAGCACTCTCTGGCAAGCGGAGACGCGCAGACCGGGCAGCTCGACGACGGCAGCGGCATTGTTCTGCAGTGCGAGCACTACTTGGAACAGCGGGTGGCCGCTCATCGAGCGGGCCGGGTTGAGCGCCTCGACCAGGCGCTCGAACGGAACGTCCTGGTACGAGAAGGCCGACAGCACGACCTCCCGCGCCCGGTCGACCAGCTCGGCGAAGGTCGGGTCGCCGGAGGTGTCCGTGCGCAGTACCAGCGTATTGACGAAGAAGCCGACCAGATCGTCGAGTGCTTCCTCGGTACGGCCCGCGACGGGGGTGCCCAGCGGAATGTCGTCGCCCGCGCCGAGCCTGGTGAGCAGGGCGGCGAGTCCGGCCTGCAGCACCATGAAGAGGCTGGCCCCCCGGTCCTGCGCGAGCCGCAGCAGCCTGCGGTGGAGCTCCGCATCGAGGCGGAACGCAACAGAGCTGCCCCGCTGCTCGGCCGTCGAGCCTCGGGGCCGGTCGGCCGGAAGATCCAACTGGTCGGGCAGGTCGGCCAGTGTTTCGCTCCAGTAGGCCAGTTGCCGGGAGATGCGGCTGCGGTCGTCCGCATCGTCGCCGAGCAGTTCCCGCTGCCACAGGGTGTAGTCCGCGTACTGCACCGGCAGTTCTTCCCAGGCGGCCGTCGCCCCCTGCCGACGTGCTTCGTAGGCAGTGGTGATGTCACGTGCCAACGGCGCCATCGACCAGCCGTCCGCCGCGATGTGGTGCACCACCAGCAACAGGACGTGCTCCGTCGGCGCAAGCTCGAACAAGGTCGTGCGCAGCGGCGGTTGGTCGGCGAGGCGGAAAGGACGGCCGGCGGCGACACCCAACGCCTCGTCGAGCGACGACTCGTCGACGTCGACGACGGGCATCTCCGGTTCGGCATCGGCGGCGTCGAGGATACGCTGCTCCGGCTCGCCGTCGACGTCCGGGAAGACGGTGCGCAGCGACTCGTGCCTGGCGACGACGTCGCAGATCGCGGCCCTCAGTGCCTCGCGGTCCAGCTCGCCCGACAGCCGCACTTCGAGCGGGATGTTGTACGCGGCGCTTGTTTCGTCCAGCCGGTGGAGGAACCACAGTCGGCGTTGGGCGAATGACAGGGGGATCATGCTACTCCTCGCTTGCCCGACGGGACCTCGGGCGCAACGCGGGTCGAGGCGGCTCGTCCTTGGGGGTGGCGCCCCTGCCGAAGTGACGTTCGACGAGCTTGGCGACGCTCGCTGCCTGGAACAGGTCGCGCGGTTCCAGTTCGACGTTGAGCCTGTTGCGGACTCGGCTGAGCAGCTTGACGGCCATCAGCGAGTTGCCACCGAGTTCGAAGAAGTTGTCGTCGATGCTGATGCTCGGCACGCCGAGCAGCTCCGCAACGAGCAAGCACAGAACTTCCTCGTCACGGTTGCGTGGAGCCCGCCCGGCGCGCTGGGCGGCCGCATCGGGCTCGGGCAGCGCCTTGCGGTCAAGCTTTCCGTTGGGGGTCAGGGGCAGCTGGTCCAGGACGACGAGGACGGCCGGCACCATGTAGTCCGGCAGCGTGGCGGCCAGTCGTGCGGTCAGGTCCTCCAGGTTCGGCTCACTGCCCGCCTCGGGCAGGACGTAGCCGACGATCCGCTTGTTGCCGGGCTGATCGTCCCGGGCGACCACGACCGCGTGCCGGACTCCAGGGGCCTGCGCGAGCACGGTCTGGATCTCGCCGAGCTCCACCCTGAAGCCCCTGACCTTGAGCTGGTCGTCCGCACGGCCCAGATACTCGATGGTGCCGTCGGCACCCCACCGCCCCAGGTCACCGGTGCGATACATGCGTTGTCCCGGTTCCCCGTAGGGGTTCGGCACGAACCGGTCGGCGGTCATTCCCGGCCGGTTCAGGTAACCGCGGGCCAGCCCCTCGCCGCTGATGTAGATCTCACCGACGACACCCACGGGCACGAGGTCCAGCCGCGCGTCGAGCAGGTAGACCTGGGTGTTCGGCAGGGGACGGCCGATCGGCGGCGCCACCACCTCGTCGCCGGTGGAGAACCACGCCGTGGAGTAGACGGCGGCCTCGGTCGGTCCGTAGAGATTGGCGATCCGGCAGGCCGGGACGGTCTCCCGGATCTCGGCCACGACCTGCTCGGTCAGCATCTCACCGGTGAGCCCGATCGTCCCGGCCCGCAGATCCAGCCCGGAACCGGTCGCCAGGGTCGAGATCACGGAGGGAACACTGCCCGCGTAGCTGCCGGACCGGGGCCGTTCGCCGAGCGCAAGCGGTCCGCTCAGCAGCTCCACCTCGCCGCCGACGGTCAGCGGCGCGAAGATTTCCAGCACGGACGGATCGAAGCTCAGCGAGACGGACGCCAGTACGTGCGACAGGCTCTCGACACCGAAGTCGGCGACGACCCAGGTCAGGAAGTCGACCATGCTGCGGTGCGAAATCACCACGCCCTTGGGCCGACCGGTGGATCCCGAGGTGTAGATCGCGTACGCGGGGTTCAGCGGGTGGGCGGGACGGGCCCGGTCGCCGTCGCGGACCGGTGCCCCGGAATGCCGCGCAAGCGTGTCGGCCGTCTCGGGACCGTCCAGGAGGAGCTGCGGGGTGGTGGAAGCGGACGGCAGCGCGTCAGCGATCTCCCGTGTCGTGATCACGAGCACCGGCTCGGCCTCACGGAGCATGAAGGCGATCCGGTCGGCCGGATAGTTCACATCGACCGGCACGTAGGCGGCGCCGCTCTTGAGCACCGCGAGCATCGCCACCACCGTCTCCACCGTCCGCGGCAGCGCCAGCGCGACGAACCGCTCGGGGCCCGCCCCCAGCCCGATCAGGTGGCGGGCCAGCCGGTTGGCCCGCGCGTCGAGCTCGGCATAGGTCAAGGTGTCGCCGTCACAGGAGACTGCGGGGACCTGCGGAGTCCGAGCCACCTGGCTCTCGACCAGCTCGCACACGCTGCCGGCCGGAATCTCCTGGTCGCGGCCGTGCCACCGACCGAGGAACTTCTGCCGCTCCTCGGCATGAAGCATCCCGATCGCCCCAATGGGCTGTCCGGGGTCAGCGGCTGCGAAGGACTCGAAGACGAGCGCCAGGCGGTCTCGGTGTGCGATGAGCGTATCGACGTCGTACAGCCTGGGGTTGGCGTCCAGACAGATTCGCAGTCCGGGTATGCTGTCGCCGCTGTAGACGGCCAGGTTGAAGTCCTCCACCGGGCCGTTCGACAGGATATTGACCGTCGCGCGGTGACCGCCGAAGGAAAGGTCGTCCTGGAAACGCAGCACGTCGACAGAGGGTCCGAACAGCCGCTGCCCGTCACCCAGCTTCAGGTCCCGGCGCATGTCCTCGAACCGGTACCGCTGATGTGCCAGCGCGCCCTTGATCTCCCTCGACGCCTGCTGGACGAGGTCGCGGACACTCATGGTCGGGTCGACGTCCAGCCGCAACGGCACGATGTTGGCCGCCATGCCCGGGGTGCGCCGCATCACTGGCCCGAACCGGGCAGCCACGGGGAGCCCGAGCACCACGTCCCGTACACCGCCCATCCGGCTGGCGTAGACCGCCATCACTGCGCAGACGGCGACCGACCAACTGGTCCTGGCGCTTCTGGCGAGCGCCTGGATGCTGTCGCGGACGGACTCGGAGACCTCGATCGTCTCACGCAGGAACGTGTGCGCGGGCTGCGCGGTCTGATCGGCGAGCCCCTGGACCTCGAAGTTCCCGGCCAACCGCTCCAGCCAGTAGTCGCGGTCCTCGGTGAAGCGATCCGACGCACGGTACTCGGCGTCGTCGTCCAGCAGGCTGCTGATCGGGCCGAAGGCGCCGTCCATGAAGTCGGCGCCCGTCTTCATCGCCGTGTAGATCTCGGCGACCCGGCCCGCAAAGAGCGATGAGGAGTACCCGTCGCACACGATGTGGTGCGCGCGCTGAAACCAGTAGAACCGGTCTGCCGCCGCCTTGAACAGGGTGCTCGTGTAGAGGCTGTCCCGCTCCAGGTCGACCGGTTTCGCCATCTCCTGCCACATCAGGGCCTCGGCCGCCGTGCGGGGATCCGCCGAGTCGCTGACGTCGGCGAAGGACATCGTGACCGATCGCTTCAACGGGATCTGCACCGGGCCGTCGTCACCGTAGGAGAACCGGACGTGAACCCCTTCGGCCTCTTGGATGGCCTGGTGCACGGCCGCCCCGAAGACGACGCGATCGACGGCTCCCTCGATTTCGACGTACTGCCCGCCGCTGAAGATGGGGTTCGTCTTGTCCAACTGCTGGGCGAACCACATGCCGGCCTGCGCGGCGGACAGTGGTCTGCCATCCCCGGATTTGTGGGACATTTCTCACATTCCAGTCAATGTGCTGTCCGGCGTCGGACAGCGGAGAGTCAGGGAGAGGAACGGAAACAGGACGGCGCAGCCTGCGCGGTCTGCTCTCGCTTTTCCGCCGAAGACCTGGCGTCACGGTGTCTTCCGAGGCCCGCGCAGCGCGTTCGGCGAGCTGCGCGGCACCACGGCTGGTGGGCCTCAACCGGCCAGGTTCTCCAGGCGCTTCACGATCTCGGCCGGGCTTGGCATCTCGCGGACCTCGTCGCACACCTCGACGGCGGCACGCCGGAAGGCGTCCTCGTCGAGGAGCCTGACGAGGTTCTGCCGCACGGCTGCGGGGTTGACCTCATCGGGACGCATCAGCAAGCCGACCCCGCGCGCGGCAAGCACTTCGCCGTTCGCCGGCTGGTCCGCGGTCCGCGGCAGGACGAGCTGGGGCACCCCCGTGGTCAGCGCCGTCAGCGAAGTACCGGCTCCGCCATGATGGACCAGTGCCGCACAGCTGGGCAGCAGCGCACTGAGCGGCATCCAGCCCGCGACGCGAACTCCGTCGGGGAGTGGCCCTGACGCCTCCAGGTCCGTGTCGCCCATCGCGACCACGATCTCGACGTCCAGCTCGCTGAGTTCGGTCAGGATCGCCCTCACGGCCGCCACGAACAGCTCCTGCAACGACGAGCCGTCCGGCAGGGTGCCGAGAACGCTGCCCATCGTCACGCACACCCGCGGCCGTTCCGGCTTGGCCAGTACCCATTCCGGCATCACGCGGCCCTCGTTGTACGGCAAGTACCGCATGAGCCACTGCCGATCCGACGCCTGGCCACCGAGGCTCGGCGGCCGGATGTCCAGGATCGCCGCCGGCTCGGCCCATGGCCCGGGTACGCCCAGGCGCTCCCCCGTCGGCTCCAGATACGCGGCGACGGAGCTGCGGTACTGGCTCGCCTGGGGATCGGAACCCGCCCAGGCCAGCCGGACGCTCTGCTCGACGTAAGGAATGCCCAGTTTGGCAGCGACGATCGCGCCCGCGCCCTGCTCGAGGGTGGAGACG
>CBFHCJ010000024.1:0-23711 GCA_965654005.1 uncultured Streptomyces sp.
CCCTTGGTGACGAGTGTTCTCTGTCGTCGCCAAGGGCGGTCCCGCCGGGACCGGCCGGGGCCGGAGTGCCGTTACGCGTTCCAGTCCTCGGGGCCCACAGTGAGTGCCACACGCCCGAGGCTGCTGTCGTCCTCCATGTAGCGGTGGGCGTCGGCGGCGCGGGCGATGGGGAATGTGCGGTCGACGACGGCACGGAAACCGTGGCCCACCTGCGTCCACAGTTCGCTCACCGCGGCCGGGTTGCCGGTGCGTACCCCGATGATGCGGTGGCAGTCGGAGTACACGCGCTTCAGATTGATCTCGACCTTGCCGCCGAGGAAGGCGCCGGAGGTGACCACGGCGCCGCCGCGGGCCAGGGAGGCGATGGTGGTGTCCCAGACGGCCGGGTCACCGAGGTTGTCGACGACGATGTCGACACCGCGACCGCCGGTCGCCTCGCGTACCCGCTCCACGAAGTCCGGCGCGTTGGTGTCGAGCACGAGGTCGGCCCCCGCCGCGGCCATGGCCGCGCGCTTCTCCGCCGAGCGGGAGGTCGCGATGATCTTCGCGCCCAGGTGCTGGGCATAGGCGGCCGTGGTGGAGCCGAGCGCGGAGGCGGCGCCCTGGACGAGCACCCATTGTCCGGGGCGGAGTCCTGCCTGGGTCATCTGGTTGGCGGCGACCGCGCCGACGAGTGCGAGCGAGGCGGCCATCGCGGCCGGAATGCCGTCCGGAACCTTGTGGACGTTGCGCGCCGGCACCGCACAGTACTGCGCGTAGGCGCCGGGGTGGTGGGTGCCTATGACGGTCAGAGCGTCGCAGACTTCCTCGCGGCCTTCCGCGCAGTAAGTACAGGTGCCGCAGGCGACACCGGGCAGCACGGCCACGCGGTCGCCGACCTGTACGGAGTCCACGCCCTCTCCCAGCGCGGCGATGGTGCCGGCGTGGTCCGCGCCCAGGATGTGGGGCGGCTCGATCTTGGCGTAGGGGTGGTTGCCCGCGCGTGCCGTGAGGTCGAGCAGTCGGCCGATACCGACCGCGGCGACCTGAACGAGGACCTCGCCGGGGCCGGGGCGGGGTGTGTCGACCGTGGCCTGTTCCAGGACGTCGGGCGGGCCGAATCGGCGGAACAGCATGGCTTTCATGGTTTCGGGAACCGGCAGCGGATCCGACCAGCCGAGCTCAGAAGCGATCGAAGTGCTGCTCATGACGCCACCACCGTGTTCTCCAGGCGACCAACTCGCTCGATTTCAATGACTACTTCGTCCCCGGCGGCGAGGAACTCCCCACGCGGTACTCCGCAGCCGGCCGGTGTGCCGGTGAGGATGACGTCCCCGGGTTCCAGTGTGGTGATGCGGCTGGCCGCCGCGATCACCTCGGGGATCTTCACCATCATCTGCGCGGTGGAGGAGTCCTGCTTCAGCACGCCGTTGATGCTGAGCTGGATCCGCAGGTTCTGCGGGTCGGTGATCTGCCAGGCGGGCACGAGTCCCGGGCCGAGCGGGCAGAAGCCGTCCTGTCCCTTGTGGCTGACCCAGTCGAAGGTGAACGGTTCGGCGACCGGCTTGTCGGACTTGATCCGGTCCCGGGCGGAGATATCGTTCGCCACCAGGTAGCCGGCCACGTGGTCCATGGCCTGCTCGGGCGCGAGGTTGCGGCCACCTCGGCCGATGACGACGGCCAGTTCGGCCTCCCAGTCGACGCGGGCGCCCGGGTAGGCGGGCAGCGGCACCACGTCCCCCGGTCCCGTCACGGTCGTCGTGGGCGGCTTGAGGAAGAAGAACGGGTCACCCAGCTCATCGGGGCGTTCGCAGCCCATCTCGGCGATGTGGTCCCAGTAGTTGGCGCCCGCGCAGAGCACCTTGCCGGGATACGTCAGAGGCGGAGCGAGGCGGGCGCCTGCGACGGCGTCGGACGCTGCCGGCGTCCAGTCACGGAACAGTGGCGCAAGGGAGTCCCACCGGTCCAGCACTTCCATCAGTGTGAGGCCTTCGGTCCCGGGTGGCCCCTGGACCAAGGTTCCGTCGGTGTACACACCGACGGAGACTTTTTCCGAGTCGTCGACCCGGTACTGCACCAGCGACCATTCAGGCGGTTGCATGTTTTCCTCCGACAAGCGGCTCTCTGAAAGCAGCAGAACGATAGTGCATACACATTGGCAGAGGAAGAGTAAGCTTCGGGATAGGTGAACATCGGCGGCGGGAGTGCGGGCTCCATGGCCTGGCGCGACGCGGGCCGCGCCGTGTGTCACACCGGACCGTTCGGCTCGCCACACGGCCTCTCGCCCGTAAGGCGCGCCAGTCGTGGAGGATCTGGCCCTTCGCCGCTCGGCCCGGGGCGTCCAGGGGGTGGCAGGCGTGGTCTGTGGTTCCGGAACGGAAAAGGATTCGTCGGACACCTGGACGTCCAGCCCAAAGGTGTACACACTTAGCTTGGGTGCTCGTTGTGAGATGCGGGTACACCGGAACCAAGAGGAGTGCACATGTTGCGTGTCAAAGGTCTCCTGCACTACGGACTCCAGGTGCCGTCACTGGACACAGGGGCGAGCTTCTACAGCGCGTTCGGACTGGAGACCGCGGAGCGCGGCAACGCGGTGGTGATCCGCTGCGACGGCCGGGCGCAGGACCAGACCGTGCTGACGGAAGGGCCGACCAAGCGGCTGCACCACGTGGCCTTCGCGGTGGACCCGGACTCGCTGCCCGAGTGGCAGCGGCACCTGGAGGGCCTTGGCCTGAAGCTGCTGGACGCGCCGGACGAGGTGCCCGGCGGGCTGTGGTTCCGCGATCACGAGGGCAACCTGATCAACCTCCGTGACGAGGAGATCGCCCCCTGGCGCGAATTCGGTACCACGGACGCTCAGGACGCCAACGTCGGTGACCGTATCCGTCGCATCGACCAGGCCCGCTGGATGAGCGCGAGCGAGAAGCCGCGCCCCCAGCGTCTCGGGCACATGCTGATCTTCAGTTCCGATGTGGGCGCCTCCGAGGCCTTCTACACCCGCACGCTCGGGCTGCGCCTTTCGGACCGCATCGTCAACGGCGGGCCGGTTTTCATGAACTCGGGGCCCGGCGACCACCATGTCTTCGGCTTCATCCCGGCGGCGCACCCCGGCCTGCACCACTCCAGCTGGATGGTGTCCGACATCGACCAGATCGCCATGGGTGCGCAGAACATGGCCGCCGAGGGCTACACGAAGGGCTGGGGCCTGGGCCGCCACACCCTCGGCTCGAACCTCTTCCACTACATCCAGGACCCCTGGGGCAGCTGGATCGAGTACTCCGGCGACATGGACTGCATCACCGAGAACTGGCAGCCGAACGACTGGGACATCCCGGGCGCCGTGTGGGGCCCCGAGATGCCGGCCGACTTCATCACCAACCAGGAAGACAAGCTCGCCTGACCGCCGTCATGTGACCGTCGTCACGTGACCCCGGAACGGCCCGAGTCGACGGCCTTCCACGTCCCTGCCTTCTGAATCAGAGGAACCATCCCATGCAATGGAGTTCGTCATGCTTCCCGCGCTGAGCGCGCTCCGCCCGACCGGCGAGCCCACCCGACAGCTGACGGTGGGCGTCTTCCCCGGCGCCGGCAACGTGCACCTCTACCACGCCATCGACTCCGGGTACTTCCAGCAGGCCGGGCTGGAGGTGAACCTCGTGCAGGTCGTCTCCTCCGACCAACAGATGGCGGGCTGGAACGACGGCGACTTCGACATCATGCACACCTCTCCCGACCACCTGCTGCGTGGGCTGCTGAAGCGGGATCCGGTGGCCGTCCGGGCCGAGGGCATGGGCGAACTGGCTGTTCACCGACGTCCAGGAGCGCCGCTGCCGACGGACCGGTGGGCGGTCGACAACGCGCGGAGCGCCTTCGCGTTCGTGCTGCGCGCCGTGCTCGCCGACGTCGCCGACTCGCCGGTGAGTGACGACCAGCTCGTCCCGGTGGGGGGTACGTTGCAGAGGTTCCAGGCCCTGCCCACAGAGGCTGTGGAAGGGACCACACTTCACCCGCCGTTCGACGTCCTCGCCGCCGAAAAGGGGTTCCCGCGCGTAGGCGGCCACCTCCAGGTCGCACCCGACCTCATCACCAACGTGGCGGTCACCCCGCGTGAGACCGCCACCACGTGGCACACGCGGGCCTACGTCGAGGTCTGCCGTTTGAGCACCGAGGAACTGCTGAGTTCCGGCGCACCGGGCGTCGAGGCGGCTCTGCTGCGGCACGGTCTGCCCGCGGACGCCGTCCGGGCCGCGGTCCCCGGCCTCCTCGGGCCCGCCGGCCTGTCGACCTCACCGGAGGTGACCCTGCGTGGCATGGAGGCGGTGGCCGGTCTGCGCCGCCGCTTCGATCCGGGCTGGCAGGCCTCCTGCCCGCTCCCGTCCCTGATCGGTCCCGGCCAGGGGCGCTGACACAAGCCGTCGCCGAGGCGGAGACTCCGCTCGACCGGCCGACAGAACGACACCGCCGACCCGGGGTTGCTCTCGCTGCCCCGGGTCGGCGCTCACCATGCTGATGCCCGAGCCGCGACCCAGCGCGGCTCGGGCATCACCGACTGCCGGTCAGCCCAGACGGAACAGGGCGCGCGCGTTGCCGTGCGCGATCTTGCGGCGGTCCAGCTCGCTGATCGGTGTTCGCTCGATCCAGTCGGCGCCCTTGGCGTTGTCCGCGTAGGGGTAGTCGACCGAGAAGAGGATGTGGTCGGCGCCCACGGTGAGGATGGCGTTGATCAGCGCGTGGTCGGAGAAGTTGCCGCTTGTGGTGAGCCAGATGTTGTCGGCGAAGTACTCCGGCAGGCTCTTCTTGATCTTCTTGTCGAAGGGGTTCAGGTCGAACATGTTCTGGGTGCGCCACAGCAGAGCGGGCAGGCCCTCGCCCAGGTGCCCCAGGATCAGCTTGGCGGTGGGGAATCGGTCGAAGTGGCCGGCGAGCAGCAGCCGTACGGTGTGCGCGGCGGTCTCGGCGCCGAAGCCCCAGGTGGCGCCCTTCATCTCCGGATGGCCGTCGTACAGGGAGAGACCGCCGGTCAGCGCGGGACGCGGGTGCAGATAGAGAGGGACGTCGAGTTCACACAGCGCCTCCCAGAACGGGTGGTACGCCGGGTCGTCGAGATAGCTGCCGTGCGCCAGGTCGGTGGTGTTGGTGTAGCCGTTGATCATCACGCCCTTGAAGCCGAGGTCGCCGATGGCGCGGCGCAGCTCCTTGACGGCGTTCTCGGGTTCCTGCAGCGCGACCGCGGCGAAAGCGGAGTAGCGGTCGGGGTGTCGGGCGACCTGCTCGGCGAGGAAGTCGTTCTGCTTGCGGGCCTCGGCGGTGGCCCTGGCCGGGTCGGTGATGATCTGCACACCGGGGGCGGTCAGGGAGAGGATCTGGTGCTCGATGCCGGCCGCGTCCATGCTGGCCAGACGCACCTCGTCGAACTCGCCGAGCTTCTCGTGGATCGGCCGGTAGTACTCCGGTGTGATCCCGCCCCCGTCGGCCATCCTGGCCTGCTCCCCCTCGTCGGCCAGAATCCGCGCGACGTCGTCCGGGTGCTCGTACGCCTCTTCCAAAGTGATCTTGGGTAGCCGGGTGGTGCTCATGATGTGCTTCTCCTCACGGGTGATCTGATGGCCGGTCAGCGGTCCGGAAGGGGCCCGGGGCGCTGGGCGGCCTGCGGTTCATAGTCCTTTCGGAGCAATCCGCACCCGGCTACTCCTTGGAAGAGGTCTTACCTAGCCGAAGGAGCAGGTCTTGGACCCGGAAGCGCTGGATGTGGCGCTCGCCCTGCTGCGGGCGTCCGACACCGAGGTGCTGCCACGGCTGTCCGCCGCACTCGCCGGACCGGTTCCGCATTCCTGGGCTGCCGCCCTGGTGGTCGGCCGTGTGCGTGCCACGGGGGTTGTCGTCGGCGGTGCGGACCCGGAGCCGACCACTGCCGAGCTGGCCGATCTCGCCGACCGGCTCTCACCCGGCACGTCCTGGTCCGGACCTGCCGTGCTGGGCGGTAAGGCCCGGCAGGCACTTGCCGTGGTGCCCACCGAACCGGCCGCCGCCGGCTGCGTCCTGGTCCTGGCCGACGCCCCGGACAACGCCGTGGCACACGCGCTGGCGCGGGGCCTGTGGGAGGTCGCGGTCGTGCGGCTGAAGACGCTCGTCACCCTCGGGCCCGTCGAGCCTCCGATGCACCTTGCCGCGAGCCGCGCCGCGGCCGGTGAGCACGCCAAGGACCTGAACGCCCTGAAGGACGGGCACGTGGCCACACTGACCGCGGTCCTGGGAGCGCTGCGCTCACGCCGGCTCAGCGATGCCGCCGCTCGAGAAGTCGCTCTGTCCATCGCCTCCTCGGCGCTGACCGGCATGCGCTTCGACCCGATGACGGGGGAGCGCACCGCAGGGGAGGCCTTCGGCTCCATGGCCGAGCGGCTCAGGGCGCTGGCCCGCCACAGCGGCTTCCACCTGGAGCTGGCACCGCCGCAACGCCCCGACCGGCTGCTCCCGCCCGAGGTGGCCGAGGGCGCTCGCGCAGTGGTACGCGGATGCGTGCTGGGCATGCTGGAACGCACGGGGCCGAACAGGATCAGGGTCGGCTGGGAACTGGAGGACGGGCAGCTGGTCGTCGGGGTGCGGGACGACGGCGACGGCGCCCGGTTCCCGCAGGCGCTGGCGGAATACCGGCTGCGGGAACGGCTGGCCGGGCTCGGCGGCGGCTTCGCCGTGGAGGCGGTGCCCGGCTGGGGCACCTCCATCACCGCCTGGTTTCCCTTGACCCTGTCCCCGGCACCCAGGCGGGAGTCGCTGGATGGTCTCAGCGCCCGCGAGCTCGACGTCCTTACGGAACTGGCCCGGGGCCGCAGCAACCGTGAGATCGCCACGCGTCTGCACATCACCGAGCACACGGTCAAGTTCCATGTGGCCAACATCCTGTCCAAGCTCGGCCTGCGCTCCCGCGGCGAGGCCGCCGCGGCGGCCCGGGCGGCTCACCTGTGACCGAACGGCGTGTCGGGACCGTCTGCCGTCACCGGTCGGAGCAGGGGGTGCCGGTGCCGAGCAAGCCGAACATCGACGCCGTCGCCGCCCGCGGCGCTCTCCGGGACGCCCCTCGCGTGACCGGGCGCCGGACCTCACGGCGCCGGGCTGCCGAGGGAAGGCACCGCGGCACTCGTCGCCCTCGCCACGTCGAGGAACCCGGTGAGAACGGGGCTGCTGTTCTCCCGTGCCCAGATGAGTCCCATCTCGACCTCCAGCGCCTCGCGTTGGAGCGCACGGTACATGCCACCGGCCGTGTGGACGCGGCGGACCGAAGCGGGGACGAGCGAGACTCCCACCCGCTCGCCACAAGTCCGGCGACCCTCTGGACGAGGGCCGCCTCCTGCACGGTCCGGGGTGCGAAGCCACCTCGACGGCACCGCTCCAGGACGACGTCCCGCAGGCCCTTACCAACCGGGCCCCGAAGGCGCGAAGGACCGGGGGAAGGTCCTCGCCGGCCGCGGAGGGGACGAAGCCCAGCGCCAACCTGTCCCGCTCGCCCTTCGCCGCTCTCCTGGCGTCCTGGACGTTGCCGTCGAGCTGGCCGAGGAGTTCCCGCGGTCCGCGGCCCTGCCAACCCAACTCCTCGGCGACCACCAGGAAGTAGCGGAGCTGCCGCAGTTCCACCGTTCTCACCTTCCCTGGGTGCCCCGCGTCGACCAGGACATATTCGTATCTCATCTGAATCAAGAGGCTAATCGGTATTGGACAGAATGAATGGCCTGCTACGAGCATGTAGGCGCAACGCACATCGGCAAGCCGCACCAGAGGAACAACGCATGAGCACACACGCACAGCAGCCGACCGTGGGGCAGGCCTGACATGGACAAGGTGGTTGCCTCGGCCGCCGAGGCCGTGGCCGACGTCCGCGACGGTGCGTCGATCGCCGTCGGTGGGTTCGGCCTGAGCGGTGTGCCCAACGTGCTGATCAAGGCGGTCCAGGACCTCGGGGTCTGTGGCCTGAGTGTCGTGTCGAACAACTGCGGCGCCATGGATTCGGGACTGGCCGTGCTGCTCGCCGCGGGGCGGATAGCCCGGGTGACCGGTTCCTACATCGGAGCCAACAAGGAGTTCGCCCGTCAGTACCTGGCCGGGGAGCTGGAGGTCGAGCTGATCCCTCAGGGCACGCTGGCCGAGCGGCTGCGAGCCGGTGGATGCGGCATCCCCGCCTTCTACACACCCGCAGGTGTCGGCACGCAGGTGGCCGAGGGCGGACTCCCGTGGCGGTACGACGGGCAGGGCGGAGTCGCGCTGGCCTCGCCTCCCAAGGAGGTACGGGGGTTCGACGGCACCGAGTACGTACTGGAGCACGCGATCCGTACCGACTTCGCGCTCGTGCGCGCGGCCAAGGGCGACCGGCACGGCAACCTCGTCTTCAGTAAGTCGTCGCGGAACTTCAACCCCGTCGCGGCAATGGCGGGACGGGTGACGATCGCCGAGGTGGAGGAGCTGGTCGCGCCTGGGGAGATCGACCCGGACTCGGTGCATCTGCCGGGGATCTTCGTGCAGCGGATCATTGCTCTCACCCCCGAGGAGGCCGCGGACAAGATGATCGAACAGCGCACGGTTTCCGTGCCCGGCGGACAGCGGGCGGTGAAGCTCTGATGGCGTGGAGCCGCGCGGAGATGGCCGCCAGAGCCGCAGGCGAGCTGCGGGACGGCCAGTACGTGAACCTGGGCATCGGCCTGCCGACACTGATCCCCAACCACCTGCCTCACGGTGTGGAGGTGATCCTGGAATCCGAGAACGGCATTCTCGGCACCGGCCCGTATCCCACCGAGGGCGAGGTCGACCCCGACCTGATCAACGCCGGCAAGGAGACCGTGACGGTCCTGCCCGGGGCCTCGTTCTTCGACTCGGCGCTGTCCTTCGGGATGATCCGCGGCGGACACATCGACGTCGCCGTACTCGGAGCCATGCAGGTCTCCGCGGCGGGCGACCTGGCGAACTGGGCGGTCCCGGGCAGGCTGGTCACCGGCATCGGCGGCGCCATGGACCTGGTCCACGGGGCCCGCACCGTCATCGTCGTGATGACCCATACCGCCAAGGACGGCAGCCCCAAGATCGTCGAGGAATGCTCCCTGCCGCTGACCGGCAGGCGCTGCGTGAACCGGGTCATCACCGACCTCGGCGTTCTGGACGTGACCGACGACGGCCTCGTACTGGTCGAAACGGCTCCCGGTGTCACCGCCGATCAGGTGCAGGAGCGCACCGAGCCGAAGATCCATGTCGCAGGGAGGGCCGGCCGATGAACCGGGGTGATGTCTACATCGTCGACGCGGTGCGCACGCCGGTCGGCAAGTAGGGCGGAGGCCGGGCGGCCGTGCGTCCCGACGACCTGGCCGCCCACGTCGTACGGTCCCTGCTGGACCGTTCGCAGGAGCCGCTGCCCGGACCAGCCGACTGTGCCCCTGCCCTGCCTATGACCTGGGGCCCGCTGCCGACGTGGATACACTTGGCGCGCTTCTTTGCACCTGTCCGGTGACGGGCGGGCGAGTGCGCTGATCGACGGGCGGGCGAGTGCGCACCCGAGAGGCGAGAGTGCTTTGCGCATCGGCTGCATACACATTGGGTAGACTCCCGGCGTGAGCAGGAGCAGGAGCAAGTCCCTCGAGGAGCAGTGGTCGGGCGGCATGGGGAGCGAGGCACGAGGCCAGTCGGTTCCGCCGGACGAAAGCCCGGCAGCCGCTGTGGGCGGACGTCGGCTGGCCCTTGATGTACACGGGCGGCTGCGCACCATGATCCTCAGTGGTGAGCTGCCTCCGGGGTCCGTGCTGCTCCAGGCCGAGATGGCCCGGAAGCTGGGCGTCAGCCGTACGCCGATGCGCGAGGCGTTCCGGCTGCTTCAGGAAGAGGGGCTCATCGACGCGCGGCCCGACCAGCGAGCCAGGGTGCGGGCGGTGGACCCCGAGGACCTGGACGGTGTCTACGGGGCTCGCATCATGCTCGAAACGCTCGCTGTCAGCATGACGGCCAGGTCGCTGACGGCTGAGGACCTCGAGCGCATGGGCGACGCCCTCAAGCGGATGCAGGAGCTGGCGGGCGACGACCAGCGGGACGAATGGCATGCCGCGCACAGGGAGTTCCACCACCTCGCCACCCGGGCGGTCGGTCCGCAGCTGCAACGCATGCTCGCGTCGCTCGGCGAACACAGCGAGCGCTACATCCGCCTGGCTCAGGTGGGCGTGCCCGCCTCATGGGACCGGGCGTACACAGAACACGAGGCGCTGCTGGAGGCACTGCGCCTGAGCGACCCGTCCGAAGCCGCACGTGTGATCGCCCGTCATCTGGCGCGCACCGCTCTGAGCGTGCTGGCGGACGTCGCCCCGGAGTACGAACCCGCGGCCACTCGGACAGCGCTGGGGATCGCGGGCAACGGTCAGTCCTGACACCGCGTGTTCACCATGGCCGACATTTCTGGAGATCTCGCGTCTAATGTCGGTGATGTGCAGAGGTCCGTGGTGGATCAGGAGACCATAGGCGTTAGCGTGGTGGGGTGCTGACTGCGAGCCTGTGCTGGTTCGTGCTGGTTCCGGAGGCGCAAGAGGGGGAAACGTGCGGGTCGGAGAGGTTTCTTGAGAATTCTGCACACTTCCGACTGGCATCTGGGCCGCGCGTTCCACCGGGTGAACATGCTCGGCGCCCAGGCCGAGTTCATCGACCGGCTCGTCACGACCGTGCGCGAGTGCGGCGTGGACGCGGTGGTCGTGTCGGGAGACGTGTACGACCGGGCGGTGCCGCCGCTGGCCGCGGTCGAGCTGTTCGACGACGCCCTGCACCGCCTCGCCGACCTGGGCGTGCCCACGGTGATGATCTCCGGGAACCACGACTCGGCGCGACGCCTGGGTGTCGGCGCCGGTCTCATCGGCCGCGCGGGCATCCATCTGCGTACGGATCCGGCGGCCTGCGGCACACCGGTCGTGCTGACCGACGATCATGGTGACGTGGCCTTCTACGGCCTGCCGTATCTCGAACCGGCCCTGGTGAGGGACGAGTTGGGAGTCGAGAAGGCGGGGCACGAGGCCGTGCTCGCCGCCGCCATGGACAGGGTCCGCGCCGATCTGGCCACCCGCGCGGCGGGCACCCGCTCCGTCGTCCTCGCCCACGCCTTCGTCACCGGCGGTGAACCCAGCGACAGTGAGCGGGACATCACCGTCGGCGGGGTCGCCGCGGTGCCCGCAGGCGTCTTCGACGGAGTGGACTACGCCGCGCTGGGCCATCTGCACGGCAGCCAGACCATCACCGAGCGCGTGCGCTACTCCGGCTCCCCGCTGCCGTACTCCTTCTCCGAGGCCCGTCACCGCAAGAGCATGTGGCTCGTCGACCTGGGGGCCGGCGGCTCCCTCGCTGCGGAGCGTGTCGACTGTCCGGTGCCGCGGCCCCTTGCCCGGATCCGTGGGCGCCTGGAGGAACTGCTCGCCGACCCGCAGCTGGTGCGGCACGAGGAGGCATGGGTGGAGGCCACGCTCACGGACCCGGTGCGGCCCGCCGAGCCGATGGCCCGGCTGACCGAGCGCTTCCCGCACACACTCAGCCTCGTCTTCGACCCCGAGCGCGCCCCCGAGGACGCCGCTGTGTCGTACGCGCGGCGGCTGGCGGGCCGCTCCGACCAGCAGATCGCGGAAGACTTCGTGGCCCATGTGCGCGGAGCCGGACCCGACGCCCATGAACGCACCGTGCTCCAGGAGGCGTTCGACGTGGTGCGCGCCGACGAGGCCGTACGGGAGGTCGCCCGGTGACCTCGAAACTCACGTGAGGGGGAGGTCACCCGATGAGACTGCACCGGCTCGACATCACCGCGTTCGGCCCCTTCGGCGGCACCCAGCAGGTCGACTTCGACGAACTGTCCGCCGCCGGCCTGTTCCTGTTGCACGGACCGACGGGCGCCGGCAAGACATCCGTCCTGGACGCCGTGTGCTACGCGTTGTACGGGGCCGTTCCCGGCGCTCGGCAGAGCGGCCAGGGCCTGACCCTGCGCAGCGACCACTCCGCGCCGCAGACGCGCACCGAGATCCGGCTCGAACTCACCGTCGCCGGACGCCGGTTGGAGGTCACCCGGCAGCCGCCCTGGGAGCGCCCCAAGAAGCGCGGCACCGGTACGACGACGGACAAGGCGCAGAGCCGGCTGCGCGAGTACGACACCACGGCCGGCGTCTGGAAGGACCTCAGCCGCTCCCACCAGGAGATCGGCGAGGAGATCACCCAGCTGCTCGGCATGAGCCGTGAGCAGTTCTGCCAGGTCGTGCTGCTGCCCCAGGGCGACTTCGCCCGCTTCCTGCGCGCCGACGCCGAGGCCCGCGGCAAGCTGCTGGGCCGTCTCTTCGACACCCACCGCTTCGCCGAGGTCGAGAAGCGCCTCGCCGAGCGGCGGCGAGCGACGGAGGCCGAGGTGCGGGACGGGGACGCCGCATTGCTCGCGGACGCGCACCGCATGCACCAGACGGCCGACGACTCCATGCCGCTGCCCGACCTCGCCCCGGGTGACCCCGGGCTGGCCGACGCCGTCATGAGCTGGGCCGCCGTCGCCCGCAGCACCGCCCGTGAGCGGCTGACCGTCGCGCACTGCGCGCGTACGGCCGCAGAGTCGGCGCGGGCCGCCGCCGAGCGGGCGCTGGACGACGTACGCGAACGCGCGCGGCTGCAGCGCAGATTCGTCGAGGCCCGGGAGCGGGCAGCGCTGCTCGACGAGCGGGCCGACGCCCACCGGCAGGCGCGGCTACGCATGGAGCGCGCCCGCAAGGCCGAGGCCGTGGCACCCGCCCTCGACCTGCGCGAGGCCGCCGTGACCGAGCACCGGCGTGCCGACGCCGAGGAGGCACGCGCGCGTGCCCGGCTGCCGGAGAGCTTCGCGGATGGCGGGGCGGCCGGGCTCGCCGCCGCCGCGCGTCGGGCCGCCGAGGAGCTCGGCGGTCTCGAGTCGGCCCGGCGCGCCGAGCGGCGACTGGACGAACTGGCCGCTGCCCGGACGCGTTTGGAGCGTGAAGAGCGTGAGGACGAGGCCGCACTCCAGGACGCCGAGGACTGGCTCGCCGCATGGGAGGAGACCCGTGCGGGCCTCCAGATCCGCATCGACTCCGCCCAGGAGGCCGCCACCCGTGCCGAACAGCTCGCGGTGCAGCGGGAGCCCGCGCAGCAGCGACTGAAGGCGGCCCGGGAGCGCGACCGGCTCGCCCGGGACACCGACGCGGCCCAGGACCGCGCCCTCGCCTCGCGCGCACGTGCGCTGACGGCCCACGAACGCTGGCTCGACCTCAAGGAGCAGCGCCTCAGGGGCATCGCCGCGGAACTCGCCACCGGACTCGTCGAGGGCGAACCCTGTGCCGTCTGCGGTGCCACCGAACACCCCGCGCCCGCACGGAAGGTCGCCGGACACGTCGACCGCGAGGCGGAGGAGCGGGCGCTCGCGGTATATCAGGATGCCGACGAGGAGCGCGCCCAGGACGAACGGCGGCTCGGCGTCGTACGCGAGGCACTGGCCGCCGCCACCGCCGAGGCCTCAGACGCGCCGACCAGCCAACTGGTCGAAGAGACCAAGGAGTTGGAACTGCTCTACAGCGTCGCGCGGGCGGGTGCCGCGCAGCTGCACGCCGCTCAGGAGGAGTTGAGAAAGGCCGAGCTGGAGCGGGAACGGCGCGCCGCGGCCCAGCGGGAAGCCGCCCTCCGCGGGGCGGCCCGGGTCTCCCGGCGGGAGGCACTGGACCGCGAACGGGAGGTGCTGGAAGAGGAGTTGGACCGGGTCCGGGGTGACGCCGTCAGCGTCTTCGCGCGCGCGGCGCAGCTGGAGCAGCGGGCGGCCCTGCTCACCCACGCCGCCGACGCCGCACGAGTCGCCGAGGACAGCGCGCAGCGGCTCAAGGAAGCCGACGCGCGCCTCGCCGACGCGGCCTTCCGCGCCGGGTTCGACACCCCGCAGGCCGCGGACGCCGCCCTCCTCGACGACGCGGCCCACCGCGAGCTGCAACGACGGCTGGACGCCTGGCAGCAGGAGGAGTCGGCCGTACGCGCGGTGCTCGCCGAGGCCGAGACAGCGGCCGCCTCCCAGCAGCCGCCGGCAGACCTGCACGGTGCCGAACGAGCCGCCGAGGCCGCTGCCCGCAGACTCCAGGGCGCGGTCTCCGCCCAGGACGCGGCCATCCGCCGCTGTGCCGAACTCGACCGGCTCTCCGCACGCGCGACCGCGTCCGTACACCGACTGGCGCCCCTGCGTGAGGAGTACGACCGGGTCGCCCGGCTGGCGTCCCTGGCGGCCGGCACCTCCGCCGACAACGAACGCAAGATGCGCCTGGAGTCGTACGTGCTCGCCGCCCGCCTGGAACAGGTGGCGGCCGCCGCGACCGTACGCCTCCAGCGCATGTCCTCGGGCCGCTACACCCTCGTCCACTCCGACGACCGCTCCGGACGCGGTCGCAGCGGTCTCGGACTGCACGTCGTCGACGCGTGGACCGGGCGGGAGCGCGACACGGCGACCCTCTCCGGCGGCGAGACGTTCTTCGCCTCCCTCGCGCTCGCCCTCGGCCTCGCGGACGTCGTCACCGACGAGGCGGGCGGCGTCCGGCTCGACACCCTCTTCATCGACGAGGGGTTCGGCAGCCTCGACGACCAGACCCTCGACGAGGTCCTCGACGTGCTGGACTCCCTGCGGGAGCGGGACCGCAGCGTGGGCATCGTGAGCCATGTCGCGGACCTACGGCGGCGTATCCACGCGCAGTTGGAGGTCGTGAAGGGCAGGACGGGGTCGGTCGTACGGCAACGGGCGGTCGGCTGACGGCGGTTCGGCAGCGGCGGGTCGGCTGAGGGCGGCTCGGGAGCGAGGGGTCGGCTGAGGAGGTGGCTCAGCGGCCGAGAGGGCGACGGGGGAGGGGCGACGAGTACACGACGCTCGTCGTCACCGAGCCCAGCGCGCTCGCGCTCCACCGGGGCCTGGGACCAGGGACACGTCCCCGGCGCGATCCACCTGCCCACCGCCCTCATCCCCGAGAAGGCGGACCAACTCCTCGACAGGGCCGTGCCGGTGGTCACGTACTGCTGGGGCCCGGGCTGCAACGGCGCGGCCCGCGCCGCCCTGGCCCTCGCCGAACTCGGCTTCCAAGTCAAGGAGATGCTCGGCGGGTTCGAGTACTGGGTGCGGGAGGGCTTCGAGTTCGAGACCTGGGAGGGCCGTGAACGCCGCGCCGCCGACCCGCTGACGGCACCGGCCGAGGGAGCGGACTGCGGCTGCTGACCCGGCGGAATCCGTACCTCCGCCGCAAGGGCGGCGTGCGGCTCCTGTGGGCATGGTCAGGCGCCGTGGTGCGCCCGGCCGCCGGACCCACCGCGATGACGTGGGTCCGGCCGCTCGCCCCCGGTCAGAGCCGGGACAGCTCGTCCACCAGGTCGTCCAGACCCAGCGAGCCCTGCGAGAGCGCCGCCATGTGCCATGCCTTCGCGTCGAACGCTTCGCCGTGCCGCTCCTTGGCCTTCTCCCGGCCCAGCAGCCAGGCACGCTCGCCCAGCTTGTAGCCGATCGCCTGGCCCGGCATCGAGAGGTAGCGGGTCAGCTCGCTCTCCACGAAGTCCGCCGGACGGCTGCTATGGGCGCCGAGGAACTCCTGCGCCAGTTCCGGCGTCCAGCGCTCACCCGGGTGGAACGGCGAGTCCGCCGGGATCTCCAGCTCCAGATGCATGCCGATGTCGATGATGACGCGGACCGCCCGCATCATCTGCGCGTCCAGATAACCGAGCCGCCGTTCCGGGTCCGAGAGGAAGCCCAGCTCGTCCATGAGGCGTTCCGCGTACAGGGCCCAGCCCTCGGCGTTGGCGCTGACGCAGCCCACCGTCGCCTGGTAGCGCGAGAGGTTCTCCGCCACATGCACCCACTGGGCCAACTGGAGATGGTGACCGGGGACGCCCTCGTGGTACCAGGTCGAGACCAGGTCGTAGACCGGGAACCGGGTCTGCCCCATGGTGGGCAGCCAGGTTCGGCCCGGACGCGAGAAGTCCTGGGACGGGGCCGTGTAGTACGGTGCCGCCGCGCTGCCGGGCGGCGCGATGCACGACTCCACCTGCCGTACGCGCTGCGCGAGTTCGAAGTGCGTGCCGTCCAGCGCGTCGATGGCTTCGTCCATCAGGCCCTGCAGCCAGGCGCGGACCTCGTCGACGCCCTCGATGTGTGTGCCGTGCTCGTCGAGGTGCGCGAGTGCCACCCACGGCGTCTCGGCCCCGGGCAGGATCTTCTCGGCTTCCTTCTTCATCTCGCCGAGGATGCGGTGGTACTCGGACCAGCCGTACGCGTACGCCTCGTCCAGGTCCAGGTCCATACCGTTGAAGTAGCGCGCGAAGCGGGCGTAGCGTTCGCGGCCGACCGTGTTCGGAGCGCCCTCGACCGTCGGCGCGTACACGTCGCGCACCCAGTCCCGCAGCTCGACGACGGCCGCGGTCGCCGCGCGGGCGGCCTCGTCCAGCTCCGTACGCAGCGCCTCGGGGCCGGGGGCGGCGAAGTCCTCGAACCAGCCGTGGCCCTCCCCGTCCGTGTCCGACCACTCGGTGAGCTGCTCGACGAAGGTCGCGGTCGGGCGCGGGCCCCCGTACAGTTTGCGCTCCAGACCGAGGGCGAGAGACTCGCGGTAGCCGCGCAGGGCGGCCGGCACGGCACGCAGCCGCTCGGCGACCGCCACCCAGTCCTCGTCCGAGGCGGTGGGGGTGAGCGTGAATGCCTCGCGCACGGAGTGCACCACGCTGTGGATGTTACTCACCGCTCTGAGGCCCTCGTCGGCCTCGTGCACGGCGAGTTCGGCGGTGAGACGCTCGCGCAGCAGGCGCGCGCACCGGCGCTCGATGTCATTGTCCGCGCCCGGCCTGCGCTCCGCCTCGTCGAGCCGCGCGAGGGTCGCCCGCGCCAGTTCGGCGAGCGCCTCCTGGCCCGCGGGCGTGGTGTCGGGCAGTCTGCTCGAACTCTCCTTCACGCCGAGGTAGGTGCCGGTGACCGGATCGAGGGCGACGAGGGCGTCGACGTAGTCGTCGGCGACCTCCCGGGGCAAGGGGCTCCTGGTGGTGTCTGACATGCGCACAATCCTCGTACGGCGACTGGCCCGCGTCACGTGGATTCCGCGCTCGGCTTACGCCTGTTCCACCGTTTTCGGCACGTCCTGTCCGGGCGGCAGCAGCGGGTCGCAGTCCCACTGCTGGAAGATCAACCGGGTCTCCACCCGTGCCACCTCGCGCCGCGCCGTGAACTCGTCGAGGACCGGCCGCTGGAGATCCGCCATGTCCGCGTCCGCGACCTGAACCAAGTCCCGTCGGTGCGGTGTGCAGGCGCACAGGGGTACCCGCGGAGCGGACGGTGCGCCCCGCGGGCCCTGTCGTCAGTCGCGCGCACCCCTCGTGGCCTGCTGTCCGGATGCCTCGCTGTACGGCGGGCGGGAGTTGACCAAAGTCGCTTCCAGACGGGCCGTGATGACGAGGGTGCCCCCCTCGATCTGGTAGTCGAGGGGAAGCCCGAGCGCCCGCATCGCGGCGACCATGCCGGTGTTGGACGCCTGCGTGACCGCGTAGACGTTCTCGCAGCCCGCCTCCACCGCCATCCTCACCAGACGCCCGAGGAGTTCGCCGCCGATGCCGCGCCGCTGCCAGTCGTCCTCGATGAGCAGCGCGACCTCCGTCTCGTTGCCGTCCCACAGGAGGTGACCGAGGCCGACGATGCGGCCCGATGCCGTCTGTACCGCGAGGGTCCGGCCGAAACGCGGGCTGAGCAGGTGGTTGAGGTAGCGGTCCGCGTCACTGAGCGGCCCGTGGTAGCGCATGCTCAACGTGCGCGGCGAGCAGCGGGCGTGCATCTCCTTGGCCGCCTCGAGGTCCGACGTGTCGGCCCGCCGTACGGTGATGGCGTTGCCCTGGGGCAGGGTCAGCACGTCCTGACTGCGCGGGATGCGCGGACCGAGCCGCGTGTCCAGTTCGACCAGTGCCCGTGCCCGTGCGAACTCCGTCGGCGTGAACGGCAGATACGGCCGCTCCACCATGATCACCCCGCCTTCCGGCGCCCGCACCCGCATCACCGTGTCCTCCAGGGCCCCCTCGAGGGGAGTGTCCCCTTCGGCCCGGCCCAAGCCGGGGGAGACGGCGGGCAGGGAGCGAATGGTGCACCGGCCCAGCAACTGCCGTAGCGCGAGCGGAAGTTCCGCCGCGTCCAGGGCGGTGCGCGTGGCCAGACCCAGTACCCGGGTGGGGGCGTCGACCAGGTCGTGCGCGTCGGCCCGCTCGATCCAGGTCTCGGCGCCACCGGCCAGTGAGACGGCCCGGGTGATCTCGGCCGCGTCCCGCTCCGCGGGCGCCCGCAGCAGGAACTCGTCGACCGTACCCTGCCCCAGCGGGTGCGTCTGCAGGCTCAGGATGTCGATCCGCAGCCCGGCCAGTGCTGTGCACAGCGAGGCCAGCGAGCCCGGCTCGTCCCGCACCGTTGTCCGCATCCGCCACAGGGCCGTCGCCCCGCCGGCCGCCTCGGTCTCGGACGGCCCGGCCTGCTGCCCCTCGGCGAGCGGCCGGGTGCCGGTATCACCCACGGGCGGAGCGTGACCGTGGCGGCGTGCCCACCATGTGTGGAAGCCGGCCGTCGCCGCCAGCGCCACCGCCGACACCACCAGCAGCGCGGGACCGTCAGGTCCGTGGCCGACCAGGTTGGTCACCACGTCCGCCACCGCGACCGCCGTGAACAGGGCGGCGAGTTCGATCAGGTCCCGTCGCCAGTGGTGCACGGGGCGACCGTGCTTCGCACGCTTCACATCAGTTATGTCTCGAGTCATGCAACCACTGTGAAGGAGGGGTGTTGCGTGATCACAAACGCTTTGTGACTGATGGGTTAAGTATCATTCTGCCCGTTTTGTTGTTCTTTTGATGAACGCAGGTGTGGAGCCGACAGATGTGCACCGTGGCACCGCGCACCGGGGGATGACTCCGGTGCGCGGCGTGGAGATCGAGGGTACGCGAGCCAGGGGCGCGTTACCGCCCTTACCGCTCTCACGGCCCGACGCGTCCAGACTGCGGCACCTGCGTGAACAGCACGGTCCCGCACGAGCGGCACGCCGGGTCGCCCCGCGGGCTCGCGCCCGCTTCCGCGTCGTGCCCTACGCGCGCGTCGCGTCCTCCAACGCCCGTGCGCTGTCCCGGATGCGAGTGGGCGTCAGATGCGCGTCCCCGAGCACCAGCCGTACATCGTCGTCGGTCGTTGTTTTGTACGCGGCCAGGGAACGCACGGCAACCTGGGCCGCGGCCGCTCGTTCGAGGAAGCGGTCCAAGGGGCGGTGACGCTCGGGCAGGCGCGCGATGACGTGCAGCCCGGCCGCGACCCCGGACATCTCGGCCCCGGGAAAGTGCTCCTAAAAGTGCGCGGAGCGCGCCACGCTGTTCTCCGGCTCATTTCGGTCGCCGCTGCCTGTACCGCGCCCATTGTCGGCACCGGCGCGTACGGGGCCGTACAGGCCGCGGGGAGTGGGCTGGCCGGCGTGGGAGTGGCGCTGGGCTCGGGCGTGTTGCGCTCGGGTCGCCCAGCGGCTGCGGGCTCGGGCGAGTCGTGTTCGGAGAGCCGGAAGTTCGCAGGCTCGGGCGAGTCGTGTTCGGAGAGCCGGAAGTTCATAGGCTCGGGTGCGTCGAGTTCGGGACGCCGCACCACTACGGGCCCAGGTACGGCTCACCAGGGGCGCCCGACGGGCACGGGCCCGGGTGGAGCGCGCTCGGGTCGCTCAGCGGCTGCCGTCCAGGATGACGCGTGCGACCAGCGCCGGGTCGTCGTTCATCGGAACGTGTCCGCAGCCGGGCAGCGGGATCAACCGCGCCTTGGGGATGATCTGCTTGGCACGGACGCCCTGACGGCGCACCAGGAGCCGGTCCCTCGTGCCCCACGCCACGGTGACCGGCAGCCCGGGCACGTCCTCGGTGAACCGGACCGACGTGCCCGCCCGGAGAGTGTCGGCGAACCCCTCGGCACGGGCCAGCGCGAGAGTCTCGGCGACGACGGCCTCGGGTGAACGGCGGCCGGGGCGGGCGTAGATGGTGCTTGTCAGCACCGTGCGCCCGGCCGCCGTGCGTGACAGCCTCTCCACCATCGGCAGCGGCATCCGCTGCGCGGTGTGCCGCATCGCCAGGAGGACCGCGAACGCGTACCGTCGCTCGGCCGTGGTCCAGAACCCGGCGGGCGAGAGCGCGGTGACGGACCGTACGAGCTTCTCGCGGCCCAGTTCCAGGGCCAGTAGACCACCCAGCGAGTTGCCCGCCGCATGCGGGCGGTCGATCTCCAGCGCCTCGCACAGCGAACCGAGCGCGGGTACCACGGTCGGCAGGTCGTAGGCGAGTCCTTCCGGCAGGGCCGGCGACGCGCCGAAGCCCGGGAGGTCGACCGCGATCACGTCGCGCTCGGCCGCCAGGATCTCCACGACCGGGTCCCAGGCCTGTCGGTGATGACCTATGCCGTGCAGCAGGAGGAGCGGTTCGCCGGTGCCCACGCGCGCGTAGGAGACGGTCACGGTCCGCGGGCCGTGCGTGGAGGGGACGCTGAAGGAGACCGTGGCGGCCATGGTGCTGCTCCTCGTCTGGGGACACGGTGACGAACTGTTGTAGGCAGCTTGTCAGCAATTGCTACCCACGGGTAGCCCTCGTTCGCAGGCAACCACGCAGGTCCAGCACCCGCTGCGCGGGCCGGCCGAACTGCGCGAGCGGCGCCGTCACCTGCTCCGCGGCGCGGCGAGAGCCACCCGGAAGCCGTGCTGCGCTGGTCCGGGGCCGACCGTGACGCCGTGCGGGAACCGCGCGGCTACCCGTGCGCATCACCACCCGACTGGCCGTCGACCAGCTGCGTCAGGCGCAGGCGCGCAAGGGGGCGTACGTCGGCCTGTGGCTGCCCGAGCCGTACGTCACCGGACGTCCGGCGCGAGCAGGTCGGCCGGTTCATCGCGGGGGTGGCCGGCCGGGGGCGTCCCGGACGTGTCGTTCCGCTTCCTGGAGCTCAACTGAGCAGGTCGCCCAGCTTCAGACCCGTCCAGTCGGGCAGGGTCGTGCCCAGACGCACGGTGCCGTTCGCCTCCACGATCCCGGGACTGCCCACGCCGACCGCGCGCAGCGAGCCGTGGGCCACGCCGGCCCGGCGCAGCGGCGTCAGGCGAGCGATCAGGGCCCATTGTCAGTGGTGAGCGCTTTACTGGATCACATGGACATCGCGGGGTACCTCTCTGTCATCGACCTGCTGTGCGCCCGGGAGTTTCCCGTGGCGCGCAGCAGGACGGAGCACGGTGAGAGCGGGCCCGGGTACCACATGGCCGAATTACAGGCCAGCTGCGAATTCTGGGAGGACGACGGGACAGAGCGCGAGGAGACGGCGACGCAGTACGAGGCCGACCGGGACGGCCTCGGCGCATGGATCACCGAGCGGTGGGGGCGGCCCCAGGCATTCAGCTTGTACAGCATTCTCGACCGCACCATGGACGGTGAGGACGTCGAGGAGCCGTGGGCCACCCTCAGCGGACACGTGCCGGACGTCCACCTGTGGAAGTCTGCCGAGACGGGCCGGTGGGTCGCCCTCGGGGTGTCCCAGTGGGACAAGGAGTTGCCGTTCCAGCTCCTGGCGGTCGTCACGCAGACGGATCCCCCGTGACTCGCCGACCGGCTGGGACCGGCTGGAACGGCGCAGCCTCCCGCAACCGCGCGAACTCCTCCGCCGACGTCGCCACCGTCCAATGCGCGTTGAGACCACTGGGGTTGGGCAGCACCCACACCCGGGCCGGGACAGCGTGGCTGTGCGACCTGGGACGCCGGGGTGCGGTGCCTGGGGGTACCCCCAGCGGTAGCTGGGGGAGCCCCCACAACCGTTCGGGGCGTGCCGGTGCGCGGACTCACACTCCCGCTCACTGCTCAGGAACGGTGAACCCGACAGATGCAGGACGGGCCGGAAGCGGTTGCCGGGGCGGGCGAAGCGATGGCCTGTCGCGGCGGTCATCGAACCGGGATTGATGCCACAGAAGAGAACCTTGAGGCCGTCCGCGACCGGGTCCGGTACCCGACGGTCGCGGGCGGCCTCCAGTTCCGCCGGGGTTAACCGGCTCAGAGGATCGCCCCGGCGGTGTACGCGGCGGCCTCCGGGTGCTGCTTCACGATCTCCTCGACGCGGCCGACGACGGCGGTGACCTGGTCGGCCGCGGCGCCCGTGAAGGACAGCTTGTCCGCCATCAGTGCGTCCAGCTGAGCGCGGTCCAGCGGGATGCGCTCGTCGGCGGCCAGCCTGTCCAGCAGTTCGTTGCGCTCGGCGCCCTGCTCACGCATCGCGAGGGCGCAGGCGACGGCGTTCTCCTTGATGGCTTCGTGCGCGACCTCGCGGCCCACGCCCGCGCGCACCGAGGCCATCAGCACCTTGGTCGTGGCGAGGAACGGCAGATACCGGTCCAGCTCGCGCGCGATGACGGCGGGGAAGGCGCCGAACTCGTCGAGCACTGTCAGGAACGTCTCCAGCAGACCGTCCAGCGCGAAGAACGCGTCCGGCAGCGCGACCCGGCGAACCACCGAACAGGACACGTCGCCCTCGTTCCACTGGTCGCCCGCCAGCTCGCCGGTCATCGAGGCGTAGCCGCGCAGGATGACCATGAGTCCGTTGACGCGCTCGCAGGAGCGGGTGTTCATCTTGTGCGGCATCGCGGAGGAACCGACCTGGCCGGGCTTGAAGCCCTCGGTCACCAGCTCGTGCCCGGCCATCAGCCGGATCGTCTTCGCCAGCGAGGACGGCGCGGCCGCCAGCTGCACCAGCGCGGTGACGACCTCGTAGTCGAGCGAGCGCGGGTAGACCTGGCCGACCGAGGTGAAGGCATGGGAGAAGCCCAGGTGCCCGGCGATCCGCTGCTCCAGCTCCGCGAGCTTGCCTGCATCCCCGCCGAGCAGGTCGAGCATGTCCTGCGCCGTGCCGACCGGGCCCTTGATACCACGCAGCGGGTAGCGGCCCAGCAGTTCCTCGAGACGTCCGTAGGCGACCAGCAGTTCGTCGGTGGCGGTGGCGAAGCGCTTGCCGAGGGTGGTGGCCTGGGCGGCCACATTGTGGGAACGGCCCGCCATGACCAGCTCGCCGTACTCACCCGCGAGCTTGCCGAGACGCGTGAGGACGGCCACCGTACGGTCGCGCATCAGCTCCAGCGAGAGCCGGATCTGCAGCTGCTCGACGTTCTCGGTCAGGTCGCGGGAGGTCATGCCCTTGTGCACGTGCTCGTGCCCGGCGAGGTCGTTGAACTCCTCGATCCGCGCTTTCACGTCGTGCCGGGTGACCTTCTCGCGCTCGGCGATCGAGGCGAGGTCGACCTGGTCGAGCACGCGCTCGTAGTCGGCGATCGCCGCCTCTGGCACCTCGATGCCCAGGTCCTTCTGGGCCCGCAGCACGGCGAGCCAGAGCTGCCGCTCCAGCCTCACCTTCTGCTCGGGGGACCAGAGCGTGGCGAGCTCGGCGGAGGCGTAGCGTCCGGCGAGGACGTTCGGGATGCGGGGTTTGGCGGGCGCAGAAGTCACGTACACAGAGTTTACTGGCGATTCGCGCAGGCCAGCGCCGCGGGGTGAGGTGGCGGAACCCACGAGAGAACTACACGTGTGCAGTCGTCGTCTCGGCCAGCTCCGCCAGCACGTCCGCGTGGCACGGCTCCGGCGCACACCAGCAGGCCAGCGTGTTGCCCCTGAGTGCCGGGACCAGCCCCAGCAGCTCCGGCCGCTCCAGCAGATACGCCCGGTACATCGCCACG